>NZ_JBIVHR010000091.1:0-24111 GCF_044749305.1 Pseudomonas sp. NPDC089534
AAATTGGAGCGGGAAACGAGACTCGAACTCGCGACCCCGACCTTGGCAAGGTCGTGCTCTACCAACTGAGCTATTCCCGCTTGGTGTGGCGCATTCTATAGATTTAAGAAGCGCCGTCAACCCTTTGATTCAAAAAAGTTTTATTTTTTTTCCACATCGGTCTTCAGGTGCGGCCAGGCGGCGCGCAGGTACTGAACCATCGACCACAGCGTCAGGCCGGCGGAGACCATCAGCAAGGCGTAGCCCAGCAGGACCCAGAAGCTGAAGTCCTTCGGATTCGCCAGCAGGATGACCAGCGCGAGCATCTGCGCGGCGGTTTTCCATTTGCCCAGGTTCGAGACGGCGACATGTGCACGGGCACCCAGTTCCGCCATCCACTCGCGCAGCGCCGAGACGACGATTTCGCGGCCGATGATGACAGCGGCCGGCAGCGTCAGCCAGAAGTTGCCGTGTTCCTGCACCAGCAGCACCAGGGCGACCGCCACCATGAGCTTGTCGGCGACCGGATCGAGGAACGCCCCGAACGGTGTGCTTTGCTTCAGTCGGCGAGCCAGGTATCCGTCAAGCCAGTCGGTTGCCGCAGCGAAAGCGAACACCGAGCTCGAGGCCAGGTAGCTCCACTGGTATGGCAAATAGAACAGCAAAATGAAAATCGGGATGAGCAGGACGCGGAGTACGGTGATCAGGTTAGGGATATTCATCGACACAACTGGCTACGAGGTGAATGGGCATATTACTCACTATGCAGGTTCGCATAAATCGACTCTGCAAGCTTTTTGCTGATGCCCGGTGCTTTGGCGATTTCTTCGATGCTTGCACGAGACAGCTCCTGCAATCCACCAAAATGTTTCAGCAAGTCCCGGCGGCGGGTCGGCCCTACCCCGGCGACGCCTTCCAGCGTCGAGGTGCGCCGGGTCTTGCCACGCCTGGCCCGGTGGCCGGTGATCGCAAACCGGTGGGCCTCGTCGCGGATCTGCTGGATCAGGTGCAGCGCTGGCGAGTCGCCGCGCAGGGTGAACTCATGCGATGCATCATTCAGATACAAAGTCTCGAAACCCGCCTTGCGGGTCGCGCCCTTGGCCACCCCCAACAGGATCAGGTCCGGCACCGCCAGCTCATTGAGCACGTCGCGGGCCATCGAGAGCTGCCCCTTGCCGCCGTCCACCAACAGGATGTCCGGCAACTTGCCCTCCCCGTCCTTCAGCTTGCTGAAACGCCGGGTCAAGGCCTGATGCATGGCGGCGTAGTCGTCGCCGGCCGTCACGCCCTCGATGTTGTAACGCCGGTAGTCCGACTTGATCGCCCCCTCCGGACCGAACACCACGCAGGACGCAACGGTCGCCTCTCCGCTGGAGTGGCTGATGTCATAGCACTCAAGGCGCTGCGGCGGTTCGTCCAGGTTCAGCACGTCGGCCAGGGCTTCGAAGCGCGCGGCGACATGCTGCCGGTTCGCCAGCCTTGCGCCCAGGGCCTGCTCGGCGTTGGTCACCGCCAACTGCTGCCAACGCGCCCGCGTGCCGCGCACACGGTGGCTGATCGTCAGTTCGCGACCGCGCAGCGTCTGAATCGCCTCGATCAGGGCCGGGAAGTCGTCATGCATCACGTTGACGATCAGTTCGCTCGGCAGGTCGCGTTCCGGGCTGCTGATGAAATACTGGCCCAGGAACGCCGACATGACCTCGGAGACATCCTCCTCGATCCCCACCTGCGGAAAGAAGTTCTTGCTGCCCAGCACCCGCCCGCCCCGCACGCTGATCAGGTGCACGCACGCGCCGCCCGGGTTGACGAAGGCGGCGATGACGTCGATGTCGCCGGTGCCGCCCTCCATGCTCTGCTGATCCTGAACCCGGCGCAGCAGCGCAATCTGGTCGCGCAGTTCCGCGGCGTGCTCGAACTCCAGATTGACCGCCGCCTCTTCCATCGCGGTGGACAGCTCGTTGGTCAACGCATGGCTGCGCCCCTCGAGGAACATCACCGAGTGGCGCACGTCTTCGGCGTACACCTGCGGTTCGACCAGCCCGACGCAAGGCGCCTTGCAGCGCTTGATCTGATACTGGAGGCATGGACGGGTGCGGTTCTTGTAGTAGCTGTCTTCGCACTGACGGACGAAGAACGTCTTCTGCAGCAGGCTGAGGCTTTCGCGGATCGCGCCGGCGCTGGGATAGGGGCCGAAATACTTGCCTTTGGCCTTCTTGGCGCCGCGATGGATGCTCAGCCGCGGAAACGGTCCGTCGGACAGATACACATAGGGATAGGACTTGTCGTCGCGCAACAGGATGTTGTACGGCGGCCGCCATTCCTTGATCAGCGTCTGCTCAAGCAACAGCGCTTCGGTTTCGTTGGCGGTGATGGTCGTCTCGACCTGAGCGATGCGCCCCACCAGCGCAGCGGTCTTCGGCGCGAGGCCGGTCTTGCGGAAGTAGCTGGCCAGGCGTTTCTTGAGGTTCTTGGCCTTGCCGACGTACAGCAGGCGCGCATCGCTGTCGAACATGCGGTACACGCCGGGGCGCCCGCTGACGGTCGACAGGAAGGCGCCGGAATCGAATGTGTCGGCCATGGTCAGAGGCTGGCGTCCACCATGCCGTGACGAACCGCCAGCAGCGTCAGCTCGACGTCGCTGCTGATCGAAAGCTTCTCGAAAATGCGGTAACGGTAGGTGTTCACGGTCTTGGGCGACAAGCACAGTTTGTCGGAAATGATCTGCACCTTCTGACAGCCGACAATCATCAACGCAATCTGGATCTCCCGCTCGGACAGCGCATCGAACGGCGAATCGTTGGTCGGCTGGAAGGACTTGATCGCCAGCTGCTGGGCGATCTGCGGGCTGATGTAACGCTGGCCGGCAAAAACCAGGCGTATGGCCTGCACCATTTCCGCCAGGCCGGCGCCCTTGGTCAGGTAACCGGCGGCACCTGCCTGGAGCAACCGCGTCGGAAACGGGTCTTCCTCGCACACGGTCACCGCGACCACCTTGATGTCCGGATGGCTGCGCAGCAGCTTGCGCGTGGCTTCCAGGCCGCCGATGCCGGGCATCTTGACGTCCATCAGCACCACGTCGGGCTTCAGTTCCCGGGCCTTGATCAGGGACTCTTCCCCGGACTCGGCCTGGCCAACCACCTGCAGGCCATCGATATCGGCCAGCATCCGTGTAATGCCTGTACGAACGAGATCATGGTCATCGACCACTAGCACCCTAATCAAGCAGACACCTCGCGAAACGGTCTTATTGAGTTGCCGGACACCTTAGCAAAAAAGTACCGGACAGACCTAGCGAAAAGCCGAAGATAAAAAGTTTCAATTCTTCATCCAGCCCTTGCCGGGCCTGCGTTTCAGAGCACAAGCGTACTCGGATCCAATTCCATCCGCAGGAAACACTCGTCCTCGCCCTGTACGGCAAATCCCTGTCTTTCATACAAGTTCCGGGCCGGATTGTTCTTGAACACGGTCAGACGCACGGCCGGGCGCCGTTCCTGACGCGCCATCGCAATGACCTGACCGATTGCCCAGGAGCCGGCACCTTGGCGGCGGTGGGTCTCGGCAACCTGCAATTCACGAATGTAGATCGCCCGCGCATCGCGGCTCAGGCTGAAAAAGCCGGACGTCACCCCGTCTCGCACGATCAGCCAGTTTTCACGCCCCGCCCAGCCCACGTCGAACCCTTCGTCTCGCCACAGCAGATCGTACCGAATGTAGTAGCGCAGCATGTTCCGGCAGGTGAGTTCCCGGGCGAACGCCAGATCGGCGGGGCTTGCCGGCCGTCGGTCAAATGCCATTCAGACCTCCGGCACAGCGGCGACCTGCCCCTGCCACACGCCGGCCCGGCGCCGGGCGACGACCAGGCAGTTCCCGGTGCCGGGCGCCGCAACGACCAACGCCCCATCGGCGGCCCAGATGGCGCTGCGCCCGGCCGACAGCCATCCCCCGGTTTCGCCGCCATGGTTGGCCATCAGCACCGTCATCCCATGCTCGCGGGCGTAGCCTTGCAGCATGGCGCTGTCGGGGCCGTAGCCCTTTTCGCCGATCAGTACGCCGGCGGCATAGCACTGCGCGCCCAGCCGTCGGGCTTCGGCGGCATGGCTGGCATGGGTGAAGTCGGCGCAGACGGCCAGCGCGACGGTCTCGCCGCCGATCGTCAATGCCGAACCGCCCTCGCCCGGCGCGAAATAGCGCTCCTCGCCCGTATGCAGGTGCTGCTTGCTGTAGACGCCCAGCGAACCGTCAGCGCCCATCGCCAAGGCGCCGATCAGCACCGGGCCGTGCGGCTGCAGCCGAATCGGCATGCCGACCACTGCGGTCACCCTCAGCTCCCGGGCGAGATCGCGCAACGGTTGCAGAACAGCGTCCTGAGGATCGACGGCCAGATCGGCGGCCAGTTCACCTTCGTATCCGGTGAGCGACAGCTCGGGAAAGACCAGCAGTTCGACGCCCTGATCGGCCGCCCGCTCGATGAAGCGCAGGTGACGCGCGATGTTGGCGCAAAGATCACCTTTGAAAGAGACGGACTGGGCGGCGGCAATCGTCAGATCTGACATGGTTTGTCCTTGGAGGATGGGCGGATGCCAGAGTGTGTCACAACGCCGCTCGCACTCAAGCGATAGAGACTGGCAGAGTATGCGATAGCAATTTCTGATTGCTGAGCCGCACAGGCCTCTAGTAAGCTCGGCCCCAACCTTACGGAGACACACCATGTTCAACGTCCCTTCCCAGCTCGACACCGCCAGCGCCCCGCGCTCGGTTGCGGCTGCCCGGTCGGCTGACGTCTGCGCTCCGGCCGGTTTTTATTTTGGGTATTGGTTTAGCCACTGGCGCGCCTGATACCCACACGGCGCCCATATGAACGGGTCGCCCACCAGAGAATTCTCAACCCCCGGTCGGCCTCCCGACCGGGGGTTTTGTTTTTCAGGCCCGAACCTTTTTCAGCGACACACCAGACACTTTTGAGGAATCACGACATGAACTACGCCACCTATTACCGCTACGACAGTTTTACCGCCTGGCGATTTACCAGCCTCCGCTCGGGACAGCCTGCCGCCTCCGATCGGTCACCCCAAGGTGGCAAGCACACACTCGAAGCCAATACGGCCCACTGTCGAACACCCCAGTAGGGACGGGTGCGCGGGAAGAACCCGCCACCCGCCCAGGAAGCTTGAATATGAACTCGTCCGTTTCTGCATTGCCACTGTCCACCCTCGATTCCGCCAACGAAGCGCTGACCCTGCGCCTGCCCACTTCGTTGCAGCTCAAACAGCAATTGCCCCTCGGCAATACCCTCAGCCAGCAAGTCGCCGCTCACCGCCAGGCGGCCCGAGCGATTCTCGACGGTGAAGATCACCGTTTGCTGGTCGTTGTCGGGCCCTGCTCGATTCACGATCCCCGGTCTGCCCTCGAATACGCCGAAAAGCTCGCCCGATTGAGCCAGGATGTCAGCGACCAGATGCTGCTGGTCATGCGCGCCTACGTCGAAAAGCCCCGGACCACGGTCGGCTGGAAGGGGCTGGCCTACGATCCGCGCCTGGATGGCAGCGATGACATGGCCGGCGGCCTGACGCTTTCGCGCGAACTGATGCTGGAGATGATCCGCCTGGGGCTGCCGATCGCCACCGAACTGTTGCAGCCCATGGCCGCCGGGTACTTCGATGACCTGCTCAGCTGGGCCGCCATCGGCGCACGGACCACGGAGTCGCAGATACACCGCGAAATGGCCAGCGGCCTGCCCATGCCGGTCGGCTTCAAGAACGGCACGGATGGCGGGGTCGGCGTAGCCGTCGACGCGATGCGCTCTGCCGCTCATGGCCACAGGCACTTCGGCGTCGACAGCCAGGGCCACCCGGCGATCATTCAGACCCCCGGCAATCCCGACACCCACCTGGTGCTTCGCGGAGGCCACAAAGGGCCGAACTTCGACCGCGACAGCGTTGCCGCGATCCAGGCCGCCCTGGCCCTCCAGCCGGTTCCAGGCAGGATCATGGTCGACTGCAGCCATGCCAACAGCGGCAAGGATCCCCTGCGTCAGCCGGCCGTCTTCAACGACGTGCTCGAACAGCGCCTGCAAGGCAACCGCGCATTGGTCGGCATGATGCTTGAATCCCACCTGTTCGATGGCTGCCAGGCATTGAGCGGATCCCTTCGCTATGGCGTCTCGATCACCGACGGCTGCCTGGGTTTCAGCGCAACGGAACAACTGTTGCGGCAGGCTGCGGAACGCTTGCGAAACCAGGCTTGAGCCCACGGCGACCGCCTTCCGGATCGTGCACGGTCCGGAAGGCCCGGTTCGCCTGTCCCGCTACCCCCGAACCTGCACCAAAGCCACCTCCGACACCTGGCTGACATCGTCCAGACGCTCTACTGAGTAGGAAACACGCACGGTTGTATCCAGGTGCTCTCGCCAAAACCGGTAAGGCACGATGAAGACCAAAGGCTGCCAAGCCGTTTCCGGGGTGATTTCCCGATAGTCGCGGTGGTTGAAGTTTTCACCGTCGCACATCAGGTAAACCAGTTCACCGCTTTCCGCCTGGGCGTTTCCGATCACCACGGTAATGCCGTCGAGAGAGTCCTCTTCGTTAAGCACCCCCTCATCCGCCCCCAGTACCTCCGGAGCGGACAGCGCCTCCCTCACCAATGGCGCGATGGTGAGCCGGGCCACCTCCGACAGCCGCACCGTGCCATCTTCTTGCTCAACCCGATAACCGACGGCCACTTCGCTGCCCAGGCAGGCGGCGATGCGGTCATGGGCGATCCACATCGAAAGCGTTGCCCCTACGGAAAAGGCTTCCACTATCAGGACATCCTGCAGCTCTGCGCCTTCCCCCTGGCCCCGCCAGAACAACCGGATGCGATCGCCTGCCGCCATGCGGGCATAGGGCCGGATGATGACCGCCGTGCCGTGAGGCACCCGGCCAGGATCAAGCGCACCGCCGACGGCCTCCTCAACCACCGGGGCAAGCAACTCGGGCCTTTGATCCCCGATGACCAACGACCGTCGCTCGGACAGCACCGGCTCGCTGAGCGATGCGCTGCAAAGCGTCCAGCCGACCTCCACGCTGCCGCCTTCCAGCGCAGCGATGACATCGCCCTTGATGACAAACACCACCTCACGTCCCGACTGCCCCTGGCTGACATGACGGACCTGGGAATGCTCGCTCGGGATGCCATCGGCATCCAGCCCTCTCCAGTTCAGTACCAGCCTGTCGCCATTGGCCATGCCCCGGTAAGGCGCCACAGTGACCACCGCTTTGTTCAGGGCCGGGTCAAGCATGCCTTCATTCAGGTCGTCGACGGCGGGCGCAGGCAACGTCGGGGCCCCGATGCTCGGGAGGTTCTTTTCGTCCATGTACATTCCGGCTCAATTCCTTTGCTTGGATAGAACGCTTTGCGTGGAAAGCGTCGAGTACGGCTTATTGAGCGCTTTCGGACAGAAAAGAGATGTCGGGGTATTTCGATGGCAAGACCGGTAAGTGCCGACACGCAAGGTAGGCAATCGACAAGCGGACGGAAGAAACCGGGCAAAAGACTCCCGAACGTTCCGACCCAAGCTTCAAGGAGCAGCGAGTTTTCCCACGCTTTCTAACCCCGATTCCGGCTTGAACCGAGGCGTCTTCCGACGTCGTCCACTGGGGGACGTGTTTTAGAGTGGCGGCTTTGATCACCGATGAACTTCTCGGAAAAAGGCAGAAACATGCAAAGGAATGCTACAACCCGCTATCCCGTCCTGTTGGTGCACGGTCTGTTCGGACTCGACCGCATCAGCGGTCAGGAGCCCTTCCTCGAAGTCAGGCAAGCCTTGCAGGCAGCTGGCACGCAAGTGTTTGTCCCGTACCTGTCAATCCCCCACAGTAACGAACTGCGCGGAGAGCAGTTGCTGGCCCAGATAGACCGCGTGCTCCTGGGCACCGGCGCCGCCAGGGTCAACCTGATCGGCCACAGCCAGGGCGCCCTGGCGGCGCGTTATGCCGCAGCGCTCGCGCCCGGCAAAGTGGCGTCCGTCACCTCGGTGAGCGGCCCGAACCACGGCTCGGAACTGGCCGACTTCCTGCTCAAGGCTTTGGTTCCCGGACGTTTGCCGCACCGTACGGCGCGATCCGCAGCCACGCTGTTCTGCGATCTTCTGTCATTGCTCAGCGGCCGCCCGGCGCTGCAGCCCGGCGCGGTGGCCACGCTCAAGGCGCTTTCGACAACGGCCGTGGGCTCGTTCAACGACAGGTTTCCCCAAGGCCTGCCAGCCACCTGGGGCGGTCAGGGCGCAGGGCAGGTCAACGGCGTGCGCTACTATTCCTGGGCCGGTTCACTGGCGGAAGACGAACGTTCGACGGACCGGCCCAATGGAATCTGCAGGTCGTTGTCCCGGTTTTTCACCACCGAGGCCGGGCAGAACGACGGTTTCGTCGGCCGCCACAGTTCGCATCTGGGCACGGTGATCCGTTCGGACTATCCGCTCGGCCATCTGGAGAGCCTGATCCGGACCGACGGCCAGCGCCTACCGGGGCCGGATCCGGTCGGGCTGTACGTCGAACATGCGATCCGCCTCCGTGAGGCTAACCTTTAACGCCCCGGCACCGGACAACCGGACGGAACATTGCCGAGAAATCGCCTTCCGAATCCGGTAGGCTCCACCCTTTATCGAACTGATTGGAGAGTTACCCCATGGCCCGAGCCACCGCCCGCCACATCCTGGTTTCCACCGAAGCCAAGTGCAACGAACTCAAGGCCGAGATCGAAGCCGGCGCCGACTTTGCCGAAGTGGCCAAGAAGAACTCCACCTGCCCGTCCAGCCGCGACGGCGGCAACCTGGGCTCGTTCGGCCCGGGCCAGATGGTCAAGGAATTCGACACCGTGGTGTTCAGCGCACCGGTCAACACCGTGCAAGGCCCGGTGAAGACCCAGTTCGGCTACCACCTGCTGGAAGTCACCAGCCGTCAGGACTGATCCGTCGTCCGGTCTGCAGCGCAACGGCCCGCCCTTCGGTGGGCCGTTGCGTTTCGGTTGCGCGATACGACTGGCGACCGGCGCGCCGCTCGCGTACAACTGGCGCTTATCGATCACCCGGCTCTAAGGCTGACAATGCGACTGGCTTTCCCCACATTGATGTTCACTGCCGTGGCCCTGCTGCTGGGCGCCGCCGGCGTGGACGCCGCACCGCAACACGCGCTCACCGTCTACGGCGAACCGGCCAAGTACCCCACCGGCTTCAGTCACTTCGACTACGCCAACCCGCAGGCGCCCAAGGGCGGGACGATGCGCCGCTCGGCCATCGAGATCGGCCATTTCGACCATGTCCTGCCGTATATCGACAAAGGCATCGGCGTCACCCAGATCGACGGCCTGCTCTATTCGCCGCTGGCCCAGCGCTCGCTGGACGAGCCCTACACCGTCTACGGACTGGTCGCGCAAAAGATGGAACGCTCGGACGACGGCCTGTCCCTGCGCTTTTTCATCAACCCCAAGGCCCGTTTCGCCGACGGTCAGGCGATCACCGCCGAAGACGTGCGCTACACCTACGACCTGCTGATGACCCAGGGCAGCCTGCGCTACCGCACCCAGTTCGCCGACGTCAAAGGCGTCGAGGTCGAAGCCCCCCTGACCGTGCGTTTCGACTTCAAGAGCAACGAAAACCGCACCCTGCCGCTGGACATCGCCACCCTGCCGGTGTTTCCGCAGCATTGGTGGAAGAGCCGCGACTTCGCCGGCGGCGGCGGATACGAACCTCCGCTGGGCAGCGGCCCGTACCGGGTCGGCAAAGTCGATTCCGGACGCAGCATCACCTTCGAGCGCAATCCCGACTGGTGGGGCAAGGACCTGCCGGTGAGCCGCGGGCTCTACAACTTCGATCATTTCAGCATCGAATACTTCGGCGACACCGACGTCGCCCGCCAGGTGCTGCGCGGCGGCGCCTACGACTACAACCGCGAGTTCTCCGCCACCGGCTATTCCATCGGCTACGACAGCCCGGCCCTGAGCGACGGTCGCCTGCAAAAGGCGCACCTGGCCACCGAAGCGCCGCAATCGGCCCAGGGATTCGTGTTCAACCTGCAAAAACCGGTGTTCCAGGACCGTCGCGTGCGCCAGGCGCTGGCCATGCTCTGGGACTTCGAGTGGAGCAACCGGCAGATGATGCGCAACCTGTACATCCGCCAGCAGAGCTACTTCTCCAACACCGACCTGGCCGCCCGCGAGCTGCCGGACGCCGCCGAACTGAAGATCCTCGAACCGCTGCGCGGGCAGATTCCCGACGAGGTCTTCACCCAGGTCTTCGAAGCGCCGAAGACCGACGGCAGCGGCCTGATCCGCGACAAGCAGCTCCAGGCGCTGGAGCTGCTGGAACAGGCCGGCTGGAAGCCGGACGGCGACCAGTTGGTCAATGCCCAGGGCGAACCGCTGGCGTTCACCTTCCTGGTCAGCCAGAACGGCATGGACCGTCTGCTGCTGCCCTACAAGCGCACGCTGAAACAGATCGGCATCGACCTCAGCATCCGCCGCATCGATTCGTCGCAGTACGTCAACCGCCTGATGAGCCGCGACTACGACATGATCGTCACCGGTTACCCGGTCACCACGTCGCCGGGCGGTGAGCTGCTCAACTATTTCGGCTCGGCCTCGGCCAACGACCCCGGCGCCAACAACTACATGGCGCTGAAGAACCCGGCGGTGGACAGCCTGATCAACGGCCTGATCCGCGCCTCGACCCAGGCCGACATGCTGCGCTACGCCCATGCGCTGGACCGGGTGCTGCAATGGAACTACTACTGGATCCCCAACTATTACCCGCCCGGCACCTCCACGGTGTGGTGGAACCGCTTCGGCATTCCCGCCGTGCAGGCCAGCAACGACGAGGCCATCGAGAGCTGGTGGGAAATCAGCCGCACGCCGTTGACCAACCAAGAGATGACCGCTGAGAAGATCAGCCGTGGCAGACCCGGAGGGCCGCACTGATGTGGGCTTACATACTGCGGCGCCTGCTGCTGATCATCCCGACCCTGGTGATCATCCTGCTGGTGAATTTCGTGATCATCCAGGCCGCCCCCGGCGGCCCGGTGGAACAGGCCATCGCCCACTTGCAGGGCATCGGCGGCGCCGCGGTCGGCGGCGGCTCCGGCGAGACCATGAGCGGCACCTCCCGGGCCAGCCGCGGCCTGGACCCGCAACTGATCAAGGACATCGAGAAACAGTACGGCTTCGACAAGCCGGCCCACGAACGCCTGTGGCTGATGCTCAAGAACTACGCGCAGCTGGATTTCGGCAAGAGCTTCTTCCGCGGCGCCACGGTCACCGACCTGATCCTGCAGAAGATGCCGGTGACCATTTCCCTCGGCCTGTGGGCGACGCTGATCACGTACCTGGTGTCGATTCCGCTGGGCATCCGCAAGGCCGTGCACCACGGCAGCCATTTCGACATCTGGAGCAGCACCGCGATCATCATCGGCTATGCGATGCCGGCGTTCCTGTTCGCGATGTTCCTGATCGTGGTGTTCGCCGGCGGCACGTCGCTGAACTGGTTCCCGGTGCGCGGGCTGGTCTCGGACAATTTCGAGTCGCTGTCGGCCCTGGGCAAGGTCGCCGACTACTTCTGGCACCTGGTGCTGCCGGTGACGGCGCTGGTGATCGGCGGGTTCGCCACCCTGACCATCCTGACCAAGAACTCGTTCCTCAACGAAATCACCCGCCAGTACGTGGTCACCGCACGGGCCAAGGGCCTGAGCGAGCGCCGGGTGCTGTACGGGCACGTGTTCCGCAACGCGATGCTGCTGGTGGTGTCGGGGATTCCCCAGGCGTTCATCAGCGTGTTCTTCGCCGGCTCCCTGCTGATCGAGGTGATCTTCTCCCTCGACGGCCTGGGCCGCATGAGTTATGAGGCGGCGGTATCGCGGGACTACCCGGTGGTGTTCGGATCGCTGTTCATCTTCACCCTGTTCGGCCTGCTGATAAAACTGGTCGGCGACCTGTGCTACACCCTCGTCGATCCGCGCATCGACTTCGCCGCGAGGAACGCCTGATGTTCAAGCTCTCGCCTCTGGGGCACCGCCGTTTCCAACGCTTCAAGAAAAACCGCCGGGGCTGGTGGTCGCTGTGGCTGTTCGTCGGCCTGTTTGTCCTCAGCCTGGGCGGCGAACTGATCGCCAACGACAAGCCGCTGGTCGTCAGCTATCAGGGCCAATGGTACTTCCCGGTGTTCAAGCGCCACACCGAACAGGCGTTCGGCGGGCAACTGCCGTTCCAGGCCGACTACCGCAGCGAGTACGTGCAGAACCTGATCCGCAAGGATGGCGGCTGGCTGCTGTTCCCGCCGATCCCGTTCAGCGACGACACGCCCAACTACGACCTCAACAAGCCGGCGCCCAGCCCGCCGACGACGGTCAACTGGCTGGGCACCGACGACCAGGCGCGGGACGTGCTGGCCCGGGTGATCTTCGGTGCGCGGGTGTCGATCCTGTTCGCCTTGATGCTGACCTTCGTCAGCGCGCTGATCGGCATCGCCGCCGGTGCCCTGCAGGGCTACTACGGCGGCTGGGTCGACTTGCTCGGGCAACGCCTGCTGGAGGTCTGGTCGGGGCTGCCGGTGCTGTACCTGCTGATCATCCTGTCGGGCTTCGTCGAGCCGAACTTCTGGTGGCTGCTGGGGATCATGGCGCTGTTCTCCTGGCTGGCGCTGGTGGATGTGGTGCGCGCCGAGTTCCTGCGCGGACGCAACCTTGAGTACGTCAAAGCCGCGCGGGCACTGGGCCTGAGCGACCGCAAAGTGATCTTCCGGCACATTCTGCCCAACGCGATGAACGCGACCCTGAGCTACCTGCCGTTCATTCTGACCGGGGCGATCTCGACCCTCACGGCGCTGGACTTCCTCGGTTTCGGCATGCCCGCCGGCAGCGCGTCGCTGGGCGAACTGATCGGCCAGGGCAAGCAGAACCTGCAAGCGCCGTGGCTCGGCCTGACGGCGTTCTTCACCCTGGCGCTGATCCTTTCACTGCTGGTGTTCATCGGCGAGGCGTTGCGCGATGCCTTCGACCCACGCGCCTGAGGCGGATGCTGAAATGACTGACAACCTGATCGAAATCCGTGACCTCAACGTCGCCTTCGGCGGCCAGACCGTGGTGCGCGACCTGTGCCTGGACATCCGCCCCGGCGAGTGCCTGGCCCTGGTGGGCGAATCGGGCTCGGGCAAATCGGTGACTGCCCACTCGATCCTGCAACTGCTGCCCGAAGGCGAAGCCCTCACCGCCGGCAGCATCCGCTACCGCGGCCGCGAGCTGGTCGGCGCCGAGCCCGCCACCCTGCGCGACCTGCGGGGCAACCGCATCGCCATGATCTTTCAGGAGCCGATGACCTCGCTCAACCCCCTGCACACGATCGAGAAGCAGATCGGCGAAACCCTGCTGCTGCACCGGGGATTGGGCGGCAAGGCGGCGCAGGGGCGCATTCTCGAACTGCTGGAGCTGGTGGGCATCCAGAAGCCCAAGGAACGCCTCAAGGCCTATCCGCACCAGTTGTCCGGCGGCCAGCGGCAACGGGTGATGATCGCCATGGCCCTGGCCTGCGAGCCGGAACTGCTGATCGCCGACGAGCCCACCACCGCCCTCGACGTGACCGTGCAGCGCAAGATCCTGCTGTTGCTCAAATCCCTGCAGCGGCGACTGGGCATGTCGCTGCTGCTGATCAGCCATGACCTCAATCTGGTGCGCAGCATCGCCCAGCGCGTATGCGTGATGAAGGCCGGCCAGATCGTCGAGCAGGCCCCGTGCGAAACCCTGTTCACCGCGCCCAAGCACCCTTACAGCTGCGTGCTGCTCAACGCCGAACCCGAAGGCGAGGCCCTGCCTCGGGATGCGCGTGAGAATGTGCTGGAAGTGGACAACCTGCGGGTGGACTTTGCGGTGGGCGGCGGATTGTTCCGACGCAAGCAATACCTGCGGGCGGTGGACGGCATCAGCCTCAACATCCAGCGCGGCAAGACCCTGGGCATCGTCGGCGAGTCGGGCTCCGGCAAGTCCACCCTCGGACAGGCGATCCTGCGCCTGCTCGACTCCCAGGGCAGCATCCGCTTTCAGGGCGAGTCGCTCGATGGCCTCAACCAGAAGCAGTTGCGGCCCTGGCGCCGGCAGATGCAGGTGGTGTTCCAGGATCCGTTCGGCAGCCTGAGCCCGAGGATGTCCGTGGCGCAGATCATCAGCGAAGGCCTGGAAGTGCACTGCGAGTCCAGCGCCCTCGAATGCGACGAACAGGTGATCCGCGTGCTCAAGGAGGTGGGCCTGGATCCCGAGAGCCGGCACCGCTACCCCCACGAGTTCTCCGGCGGCCAGCGCCAGCGCATCGCCATCGCCCGGGCGCTGGTGCTCAAACCGGCGCTGATCCTGCTCGACGAGCCGACGTCCGCCCTCGACCGCACCGTGCAGAAACAGGTGGTCGCCCTGCTCCGCCAGCTCCAGGAAAAGCACGGCCTGACCTACCTGTTCATCAGCCACGACCTGGCGGTGGTCAAGGCCCTGGCACACGACATGATCGTGATCAAGGACGGCAAGGTGGTCGAGTGCGGCGCCAGCCATGAGGTGTTCGAGTCGCCGCAGCATCCGTACACCAAGGAGTTGCTGGCGGCGGCGCATCCTGAGTGATCAGGGGCACCGCGTCGCATTCATCGCGAGCAGGCTCGCTCCCACAGGGGACTTCACTGCGCTTATGGGAGCGGTTTGCCCGGGAAGGCGCCGCCCCGGCCACACACATTCAGGATCCGCCCCATGAACACCAGCGAAAACCTCAAGGACTACCAACGGGTGCGCACCCTGGCGATCCGCTCGCTGTTCGAGATCATCGAGCAGTCCAGCGAAGGCACGGTGATCGTCGACCGTGACGCCAACATCGTCTGGATGAACGAGCGCTATGCCCGGCGCTTCGGCCTGGCGTCCGCCGCCGGCGCCATCGGCAAGCCCTGCGAGAGCGTGATCCCCGGCAGCCTGCTGCGCGAGGTGGTGCGCACCGGGCGGCCGATCCTGCTGGACATGCAGGACACGCCCAAGGAGCCCCTGGTGGTGATGCGCCTGCCGATCCACGACAACGCCGGGGCGGTGATCGGCGCCATCGGCTTCGCCCTGTTCGACGAGTTGCGCAGCCTCTCGCCCATGCTCAAGCGCTACCTGAGCCTGCAAGAGGAGCTGGCCTCGACCCGTTCGCTGCTGCGGGCGCGGCAGACCAAATACAATTTCGCCCACTTCATCGGCACCAGCGCCGCCAGCCTGGAAGTCAAACGGCGGGCCCGGCGCAGCGCCAGCGCCGAATCGCCCGTCCTGCTGCTGGGCGAGACCGGCTCCGGCAAGGAGCTGCTGGCCCAGGCGATCCACAGCGCTTCGCCCCGGGCGCACAAGGCGTTCGTCAGCATCAACAGCGCGGCGATCCCGGAAGCGCTGCTGGAGGCGGAGTTCTTCGGCACCGCCCCCGGCGCGTTCACCGGCGCCGACCGCAAGGGCCGCACCGGCAAGCTGCAGATCGCCCAGGGCGGCACGCTGTTCCTCGACGAGATCGGCGACATGCCGCTGCCGCTGCAAAGCAAGCTGCTGCGGGTGCTGCAGGAAAAGGAGTTCGAGCCGGTCGGCTCCAACGACGTGATCCAGAGCGATGTACGGGTGATCGCCGCCACGTCCACCGATCTGGAGGCGGCGATCAAGCGCGGCGAGTTCCGGGCCGACCTGTATTACCGCCTCAACGTGCTGCCGATCCATGTGCCGCCGCTGCGCGAACGCCTCGACGACCTGCCGGCGCTCAGCGAGGCAATCCTGGAAGACCTGCGCAGCCAGCATGAGCTCGACCGCCAGGCGCTCGAACTGCTGGGGCAACACGCTTGGCCGGGCAACATCCGCGAACTGCGCAACGTGCTGGAGCGGGCGGCGCTGCTCAGCGACGCCCTGGTGCTCACGGCCGATGACATCCGGGCGGCGATCGGCACGTTTGTGCCGGTCGAGCGCGGGCCGTCTGCGGTGCCTGAGCCGCTGGCCCACGAGACCTTCAGCCAGGCCCGCGAGCGGTTTGACCGGCAGTTGATCCAGGCCACCCTCGCGCAATGCGGGGGCAAGGTGGTAGAGGCGGCGCAGCGGCTGGGCCTGGGGCGGTCGACGCTGTACAAGAAAATGGTGGCGTTGGGGATTGTCGAGTCTCACTAGAGAGACTCAAGTCTCCTGATAGAGAAAAACAGGCAAACCTGTTTTCACAGGGATTTTCTCCAGTGACAGGAACAATGGGCTTGCACTGGTTCTGTGGTGATTTGACTGGCGCTATCGCCAGCAGGCTGGCTCCCACAGGGTTCTGTGGTGAACATAGATCCTGCATTCAGCCAAGTCCTCTGTGGGAGCCAGCCTGCTGGCGATGGCGCCCTGCCAATCACCCAATATCTCAAAACAGAGACAAAAGACTCTCGCCCACCCATAAAATCAAAATAAACTCCTTATATTTCAATGACTTAAGGTTTTGGCACAAAACTCGCTAACAGCCTCTGCGTACCCGCAACACCCACAAAAATAACAATCCCTGGAGACACACCATGAGTGTGATCATTGCCCTGGCGGCGCTTGCGCTGCTGATGCTGGCCGCTTACCGAGGCTACAGCGTCATCCTGTTCGCCCCCATCGCCGCCCTCGGCGCTGTCCTGCTCACCGATCCGTCCGCCGTCGCGCCCGCCTTCACCGGCGTGTTCATGGAAAAGATGGTCGGCTTCATCAAGCTCTACTTTCCCGTATTCCTGCTCGGCGCCGTGTTCGGCAAGCTGATCGAGCTGTCCGGGTTCTCCCGTTCCATCGTCGCGGCGGCGATCCGTCTGCTCGGCACCCGCCAGGCGATGCTGGTGATCGTGCTGGTGTGCGCCCTGCTCACCTACGGCGGCGTGTCGCTGTTCGTGGTGGTGTTCGCGGTGTATCCGTTCGCGGCGGAAATGTTCCGCCAGAGCGACATCCCCAAGCGGCTGATCCCGGCGACCATCGCCCTGGGCGCGTTCTCTTTCACCATGGACGCCCTGCCCGGCACGCCGCAGATCCAGAACATCATCCCCAGCACCTTCTTCAACACCACCGCGTGGGCGGCGCCCTGGCTGGGTGTGATCGGCACGGTGTTCGTGTTCTGCGCCGGCATGCTGTTCCTCCAGCGCCAGCGCCACAAGGCGCAGAAGGCCGGCGAAGGCTACGGCAGCGAACTGCGCAACGAGCCGGACACCGCCGACGACCTCAAGCTGCCGAATCCGTGGCTGGCGCTGTCGCCGCTGCTGGCGGTGGGCGTGATGAACCTGCTGTTCACCCAGTGGATTCCCCAGTGGTACGGCAAGACCCACAGCCTGGCGCTGCCGGGCATGGCCGCGCCGGTGACCACGGACATCGCCAAGCTCACGGCCATCTGGGCGGTGCAGGCGGCGCTGCTGGTGGGCATCCTGATGGTGCTGGCGTTCGGTTTCGGGGCGATCCGCAGCAAGCTCGCCGAAGGCAGCAAGAGCGCGGTCAGCGGCGCCTTGCTGGCGGCGATGAACACGGCGTCGGAATACGGTTTCGGTGCGGTGATCGCGTCCCTGCCGGGGTTCCTGGTGCTGGCCGACTGGCTCAAGAGCATTCCCAATCCGCTGGTCAACGAGGCCATCACCGTCACCTTGCTGGCCGGCATCACCGGCTCCGCGTCCGGCGGCATGAGCATCGCGCTGGCGGCGATGTCCGAGCAGTTCATCAGCGCCGCCCACGCGGCCAACATCCCGCTGGAGGTGCTGCACCGGGTGGCCGCCATGGCCAGCGGCGGCATGGACACCCTGCCGCACAACGGCGCCGTCATCACCCTGCTGGCGGTCACCGGGCTGACCCACCGCGAAGCCTACAAGGACATTTTCTGTATTACGCTGATCAAGACCCTGGCGGTCTTCGTGGTGATCGGCACTTTCTACGCCACCGGCATTGTGTGAGGTATTCATGACGACTCTTTCGGGCAAGACCGCTCTGGTCACCGGTTCCACCAGCGGCATCGGCCTGGGCATCGCCCACGTGCTGGCCAAGGCGGGCGCCGACCTGATCCTCAACGGCTTCGGCGACGCTTCGGCGGCGGTCGCGGACATCGGGCGGCATGGCGGCAAGGTCGGCCATCACCCGGCCGACGTCAGCGACCCGGCGCAGATCGCCGACATGGTCGCCTACGCCGAGCGCGAATTCGGCGGCGTGGACATCCTGGTGAACAACGCCGGGATCCAGCATGTGTCCGCCGTCGAAGATTTCCCGGTGGAGCGCTGGGACTCGATCATCGCCATCAACCTGTCGTCGGTGTTCCACAGCACCCGCCTGAGCCTGCCGGGCATGCGCGGCAAGGGCTGGGGCCGCATCATCAACATCGCTTCGGTGCACGGCCTGGTGGGCTCCACCGGCAAGGCCGCGTATGTGGCGGCCAAGCACGGAGTAATCGGCCTGACCAAGGTGGTCGGCCTGGAGACCGCCGCCAGCAACGTCACCTGCAACGCGATCTGCCCGGGCTGGGTGCTGACGCCGCTGGTGCAGAAGCAGATCGACGACCGGGCGGCCAAAGGCGTCGATCCGCAGCAGGCGCAGCATGACCTGCTGGCCGAGAAGCAGCCGTCGCTGGCGTTCGTGACGCCGGAACACCTGGGTGAGCTGGTGCTGTTCCTGTGCAGCGAGGCCGGCAGCCAGGTGCGCGGCGCGGCGTGGAACATCGATGGCGGGTGGCTGGCGCAATAGCCGTCACGGCCCCGCTCCCACCCTGGTTTGAGGGCGCCGCTCAAAGGGTGGGAGCCAGCCTGCTGGCGATGGCGTCAGTGATGGCGCCGCAGGGCCGGGGCAAGACATTCGCTCCCGCCGGTGGAGCGGTGAGTCCACTCAGTTTTGTGTGCATACGATAAGAAGAGGCAACCCATGTCCGACATCCTCTGGCAACCCGACGCCCGACGCATCGCCGATTCGCCCATGGACGCCTTCCGGCGCTTCGTCGAGCAACGCCATCACCTGACCCTGGCCGACTACCCGGCCCTGCACGCCTGGAGCGTCGGGCAGCGCGAGGCGTTCTGGCAGGCCATCGTCGATTTCTTCGACATCCGATTCCACACGCCACCCGAGGCGGTGCTGCGCGAAGGCCCGCAGATGCCCGGCGCCGAATGGTTTCCCGGCGCTACCCTGAACTTCGCCGAGCACCTGCTGCGCCGCCGCGACGAGGCCGTGGCAGTGGTGGCCGTGGCCGAAGACGGCCGGCGCGAAGAACTGAGCTGGGCGGAACTGGCCCGCCAGGTCGCCGGTTTCCAGGTCGGCCTGCAAGCCGCCGGCATCGGTTTCGGCGACCGCGTCGCCGCGTGCATGCCCAACACCTGGCAGACCCTGGTGGCGATGCTCGCGACGACCGGCCTCGGCGCCATCTGGTCGTGCTCCTCGCCGGACTTCGGCACCCACGGGGTGATCGACCGCTTCGGCCAGATCGAGCCGAAAGCGTTGATCATCTGCGCCGGTTACCGCTACGCCGGCAAGACCGTCGACCAGACCGTCAAGATCAACGAGATCCTGGCGCAGCTGCCGTCGCTGCAACAGCTGATCATCGTGCCGGGCCCCGAAGCGCAGAACGACACCGCGGTGTACCGCACCGAGGCCGACGTGGCGCTGTGGGGCGACTTCTACCGCCCCGACGGCGAACCGCAATTCGTGCCGGTGCCGTTCAACCATCCGCTGTACGTGCTGTATTCCAGCGGCACCACCGGCGTGCCGAAATGCATCATCCACAGCACCGGCGGCGTGCTGCTGCAACACGTCAAGGAACATGGCCTGCACGTCGGCCTCGGCCCCGCCGACCGCTTGTTCTACTACACCACCTGCGGCTGGATGATGTGGAACTGGCTGGTGTCGGCCCTGGCGGTCGGCAGCGCCGTGGTGCTGTACGACGGCTCGCCCTTCCATCCGGGCAACGAACGGCTGCTGGACCTGATCGACGCCGAGCGCATCAGCGTGTTCGGCACCAGCCCCAAGTTCCTCGCCACCCTGGAAAGCAGCGGCCTCAAGCCGCGCCAAAGCCATGACCTGGGCAGCCTCAAGACCTTGTTGTGCACGGGATCCGCGCTGTCGCCGCAGAGCTACGATTTCGTCTACCGCGACATCAAGACAGACGTGTGCCTGGCCTCGATGTCCGGCGGCACCGACATCGTCTCCTGCTTCGTCAACGCCAACCCGCTGTCGGCGGTGCGCCGCGGCGAGATCATGGGCAAGAGCCTGGGCATGGCCGTGGAGGTCTGGAATGACGCCGGCCAACCGGTGATCGGCGAAAAAGGCGAGCTGGTGTGCACCCGGCACTTCCCCGCCATGCCCATCGGGCTGTGGAACGACCCGGACGGCGAAAAGCTGCGCAAGTCCTATTTCAGCCTGTTCCCCGGCGTCTGGGCCCAGGGTGACTACGCCGAGGAGCGGCCCCACGGCGGCATGCTGATCCACGGCCGCTCCGACGCGGTGCTCAACCCCGGCGGCGTGCGCATCGGCACCGCCGAAATCTACCGGCAGGTGGAGAAGGTTCCCCAGGTGCTGGACAGCGTCGCCATCGGCCAGCATTGGCAGGACGATGTGCGGGTGGTGCTGTTCGTGCGGCTCCAGGACGGTATCGAACTCGACGAAGCGCTGCAGCAGCAGATCCGCCAGGTGATCCGCGCCAACACCACGCCGCGCCATGTGCCGGCCAGGATCGTCGCGGTCACCGACATCCCGCGCACGCTCAGCGGCAAGGTGGTGGAGCTGGCCGTGCGCAACGTGGTGCACGGGGAGCCGGTGAAGAACACCGATGCCCTGGCCAACCCCGAGGCGCTGGAGCAGTTCCGTGACCGGTCTGAGCTTCAGGCCTGAGCCCACTCCCCTGTGGGAGCGAGCCTGCTCGCGATGGCGTCCTGTCAGTCAGCCTGGATATGACTGATACACCGCTAACGCGCGCAGGCTCGCTCCTACAGGTATTTGCGGTGGCCGCAGATTCTGCATCCACCCAAATTTTCTGTGGGAGCCAGCCTGCTGGCGATGGCGTCAGTCAAGGCACCGCAGGATCAGGACAGTCGTCCCCATAGGATCAGCGGGGATCAGTCCATCAGCCCCCAATCCCCGGCCGCGCCCGCCGGCGGCGGCAAGGTGTCGGCGTGCAGTTTCAGGCGCAGGCGCAGGTTGTTCACCGAGTCGGCGTTCTTCAGCGCTTGCTCCTCATCGATCACGCCCTCGGCCACCAGGTCGAACAGCGCGCCGTCGAAGGTCTGCATGCCCAGTTCCGTGGACTTTTCCATGATCGCCTTCAGCTCGACGAACTCGCCGCGGCGGATCAGGTCGCCGACGGTCGGCGTGCCCAGCATCACCTCCACCGCCGCCCGCCGCTGGCCGTCGCGGGTGCGCACCAGTCGCTGGGAGACGAACGCCTTGAGGTGATTGCCCAAGGCGTGCAGCAGTTGCGGACGCCGCTCTTCGGGGAAGAAATTGATGATCCGCTCCAGCGCCTGGTTGGCGTTGTTGGCGTGCAGCGTCGACAGCACCAGATGCCCGGTCTCGGCGAAGGCCAGCGCATGCTCCATGGTCTCGCGGTCGCGGATCTCGCCGATCAGCACCACATCCGGGGCCTGGCGCAGGGTGTTCTTCAGCGCCGCATGGAAACTGCGGGTGTCGACCCCGACCTCACGCTGATTGATGATCGAGCGCTTGTGCCGGTGGATGTACTCCACCGGATCCTCGATGGTGACGATATGCCCGCTGCTGTGGCGGTTGCGGTGGTCGATCAGGGCCGCCAGCGACGTGGACTTGCCCGAGTCCGTGGCGCCGACGACCAGGATCAGCCCCTGCTTGAGCATCACCGAGTCGAGCAGCACCGGCGGCAGCTTCAGGTCCTCGAAACGCGGGATGTCGAGCTTGACGTTGCGGATCACCACCGAGACATCGTTGCGCTGCTTGAAGATGTTGACCCGGAAACGCCCGATGCCGGTGCGGGAAATCGCCAGGTTCATTTCCAGCTCCCGGTCGAACTCCCGGCGCTGTTCGGCGTCCATCAGTGAAGCGGCGATGCCCGCCACTTCGCCGGGCTTGAACGGCGACTCGGTCAACGCCGTGAGCACGCCTTCGAACCGCGCGCTGGGCGGCGCGCCCGTGGAGAGGAACAGATCCGAACCGTGGCGGCTGGCCAGTTGTTTCAACAGTGCGTCGATTTCCATGGCAAAAAGCACCCGCAAAGTTTTCAATGAACCCGCAGAGGCAGGCGACTACCGCATCAGGATAGTCGACGCCGGCCCGCCGACCGACGATCAGGATCCGACCGATGAACGCCGTACCCGCCACCGATGACGCCCAGGCGCTGATTGCCCGCACGGACTGGAGCCGCACGCCGCTGGGCGCCGCCGGCACCTGGCCGCAGAGCCTGCGCACGGCGGTGGACATCGTGATCCACTCGCCGATGCCGATGCTGCTGCTCTGGGGCCCGCACCTGACGCAGATCTACAACAACGGTTTCGCCCTGCTGGCCGGCAGCAATCATCCGCGTGCTTTCGGACAGCCGGCGCACGACATATGGCCGGAATTCAGAGACTTCACCGACCCGATCTACAGCGCCGTCCTACAGGGGCAGGTGCGCACCTACCACGAACAGCGCTTCACCCTGCCGCAACGGGACGGTCGGGAGTCCGACTTCTGGCTGGACCTGACCTACAGCCCGATCCGCGACGAGAGCGCCCAAGTGACCGGGATCCTGGTCACGGCCATCGAAACCAACGAACGCCGGCGCATGGCCCAGGAACTCAAGCAGCATTCCGAAGCCAGCCTCAAGGCTCAACGCGAGACCGAAGAACGCCTGCAACTGGCGCTGGCCGCCACCGATGCGGTCGGCACCTGGGACTGGGACATCGGTGAGGACCGTTTCCTTGCCGACGCGCATTTCGCCCAACTGCACGGCGTCGACCCGGCGCTGGCCAACCGCCTGCCGATCAGCGAATACCTGCACGGCGTGCACCCCGAGGACCGCGCGCTGATCGCCCGCAGCATCAAGCATTGCATCACCCACGGCACCGAATACGCCGAGGAGTACCGCCTGCTGCAGGCCGACGGCGAGGTGCGCTGGGTGTTCGCCCGGGGGCGCTGCTACAAGGATCACCATGGCCGGCCCGTGCGCTTCCTCGGCGCGGCGCTGGACCTGACCGAGCGCAAGCTCACCGAACAGGCGCTGCGCCAGAGCCAGACCGAGCTGCAGCTGATCATCAACGCGATGCCGATCCTGATCAGCTACGTCGACCGCGAAGAGCGCTTTCGCCTGAACAACGCCGCCTACCTGGACTGGTACGGATTGACGCCCCAGGAGCTGTACGGCCGCACCATCCGCGACGTGCTCGGCGACGAGGGCTATTTTCTGCGCAAGCCCTACATCGCCGAAGCGCTGGCCGGGCGGCCCTGCTCGTTCAGCCTGTATTCGCCGCACCGCGACGGCAGCCTGCGCCACGCGCTGATGAACTATCTGCCGCGCCACGGGCCGGACGGCGCGGTCAACGGGTTCTACATCTTCGTGATCGACGAGACCGAGCGCAAAAAGACCGAAGAGGCCCTGCGCGACCTCAACGAAACGCTGGAGGAGCGCGTCGCCGCCCGCACCAAGCAACTGGCCCAGGCCAACCAGCGCCTGCAGAACGAAATGTTCGAGCGCGAGCGCGCCGAAGACGCCCTGCGCCACGCCCAGAAAATGGAGGCGGTCGGCCAGTTGACCGGCGGTATCGCCCACGACTTCAACAACATGCTGACCGGCATCATCGGCAGCCTCGACCTGATGCAGCGCTACATCGCCAGCGGCCGCACCGGCGAGATCGGCCGCTTCACCGAGGCCGCCGTGTCATCGGCCAACCGCGCCGCCGCCCTCACCCACCGGCTGCTGGCGTTTTCCCGGCGCCAGTCGCTGGACCGCAAGACCCTGGACGTCAACGAACTGATCCACTCGCTGGAGGACCTGATCCGCCGCACCAAGGGCGACCCGATCGAACTCACGCTGCGCCTGGGCGACGGCGTGTGGCTGGTCAGCACCGACGTCAGCCAACTGGAAAACGCCGTGCTCAACCTGGTGATCAACGCCCGCGACGCCATGCCCGAGGGCGGCGAACTGCTGATCGAAACCGCCAACGTCTACCTCGACGGCAGC
>NZ_JBIVHR010000092.1:0-23862 GCF_044749305.1 Pseudomonas sp. NPDC089534
TCGATGAAGCCGCCGTTGACCAGGCCGACGCCGGGGATGCTCTTGGGATCGTCCACTTCGATCTGGCCGCGGCTGTTGACCTTGACCCCGATGTTCTCCAGGCCCAGCTGGTCGGTGTTGCCGGTGCGGCCGTTGCACCAGAGCAAGGCGTCGGCCTTGATCTTCTTGCCGGACTTCAGGTGCAGGATCACGCCGTTGTCCACGCCTTCGACCCGGTCGTAGTCTTCGTTGTGGCGCACGGTGATGTTGTTGTTGCTGAAGTGGTAGCTCAACGCCTGGGAGATTTCCGAGTCGAGGAAGCTCAGCAGTTGGCCGCGGTTGTCCACCAGCTCGACCAGCACGCCCAGGCCGCTGAAGATCGAGGCGTATTCGCAGCCGATCACGCCGGCGCCGTAGACGATCAGTTTGCGCGGGGTGTGGCCGAGGCTGAGGATGGTGTCGCTGTCGTAGATGCGCGGGTGGTGGAAATCGATGTCCGCCGGGCGGTACGGACGCGAGCCGGTGGCGATGATGATGTGCTTGGCCACCAGCTTCTCGACCACGCCGTTGGCGCAGACCACTTCGATGGTCTGCTCGTCGGCGAAGCTGCCGGTGCCGAAGAACACGTCGACGCGGTTGCGGGCGTAGTAGCCGGTGCGCGAGGCGACTTGCTTGGAGATGACCTTCTCGGCGCTTTTCAGCACGTCCGGGAAGGAGAACCAGCGCGGCTCGCCGATGGCCCGGAACATCGGGTTGGTGTTGAACTGCATGATCTGCCGCACGGAGTGACGCAAGGCCTTGGACGGGATGGTGCCCAGGTGGGTGCAGTTGCCGCCGACCTGACGGCGGCTGTCGACCATCGCCACCTTGCGCCCCGCCTTGGCGGCGTTCATTGCCGCGCCTTCTCCCGCCGGGCCGGAACCCAGCACCACCACGTCGTAGTTGTAGACAGCCATGCGTACTCCTCAGAACAGGCCGCGGCGCCAACGGCGCCGGCGGCTAAATCACGCCGATGGCGGCGCGAAGGAACAATTGGGGGCCAGTGAAAAAACCCGGACACAGTCTATAGAAGCGTCAACGCCGCGCACATTAACCCTTGGTCGCGTCGTAGGCTACTTCTGCCTGCACTACAACGCCAGTTTTCGCATTGTCCTCAGTCAGTTTTTCCGCTGCTGAGGCGTTCGAACGCCTGACTGGTGTGCGTGACGAAACCTGTATCGGCACGAATCACAAAGAATGCACCGACGCCGTGCTTTTGCGCATAGTCCCAACCCCTTTCGGGCCCGAGGATCAGCAGCAGCGTCGAAAGTCCGTCGGCCATCAGCGCCGAAGGATGAATCACTGTGACGGACGCTAGGCTGTGCAGGACAGGCCGGCCGGTTCGGGCATCGAACGTGTGGGAATAGCGCTGGCCGCCCTGCAGGAAATAGTTGCGGTAGTCGCCGGAGGTGGAAACGCCGTAACCGTCGACATTGATGATGCGCTCAGTCACCTGCCGGTCGTCACGGGGTTCTTCCAGGGCGATGCGCCACGCAGACCCGTCGGGCTTCTTGCCGCTGGCCTTGAGCTCGCCGGTGGCCTCGGCGAGGTAGTCGTGGATGCCCAGGGCTTCGAGCCTGGCGGCGATCGCATCGACCGCGTACCCGGCCGCGATGCTGTCGAAGTCGACTTCGACGGCGGCGTCCTTGCACAGGCGCTCACCCTCGATGCGCAAGTGTTGATGGCCGACTCGCTGCCGAACCTGCGCCAGCGCCGCCTCATCCGGCACCTTTTCCTCGCGGCCTTGCGGGCCGAAGCCCCATAGGTTCATCAGCGGCTCCACGGTCAGGTCGTAGGAACCTTCGCTCTGTTGCGACAGACGCTCGCCGACCCGGATCAATTCAAGCACCGGCGCCGGCATAACCTGACAGCTATCGGCGGGCGATCCGTTGAAGCGCGAGATGTCGGAATCGCTGCGGTAGGTGGACATCTGCCGGTCGACCTCGGCGAGAATGCCTTCGACTTCGCTGCGCACCTGCCCAGGGTCGGGAAGGCCTGCGTGGCGCACGTACTTGATCGACCAAGTGCTGCCCATGGTCGGGCCGCCGAAGCTTTCCAAGGGATCGCCGGCGCCACAGGCGGACAACATGCCCGCCAGGATCACAAGCCTTGCCCATCGTCCAGTAAACAATTCTTCATCTCCCCGCAAAACCGCGCCGGCCATTATGGATTAAAGACCCCGCGCGCTCCCACACGGACGGAACGCCTTCCTACGAATTACAACAGCGAGTACCTGGACATGGCCTCCTCCACAGGCAAGGGCAAGGCGATATTTCGCGTTGTCAGCGGCAACTTCCTCGAAATGTTCGATTTCATGGTCTACGGCTTCTATGCCACGGCCATCGCCAAGGCCTTCTTTCCGGCCGACAGCGCCTTCGCGTCCCTGATGCTGTCGCTGGCGACCTTCGGCGCCGGCTTCCTGATGCGCCCTCTCGGGGCGATCTTCCTCGGCGCCTACATCGACCGCCATGGCCGCCGCCAGGGCCTGATCATCACGCTGGCCCTGATGGCCGCCGGCACCGTGCTGATCGCCTGCGTGCCCGGCTACGCGACCCTCGGCGTCGCCGCGCCGCTGCTGGTGCTGCTCGGCCGCCTGCTGCAAGGCTTCTCGGCCGGGGTCGAACTGGGCGGGGTCTCGGTGTACCTGGCGGAAATCTCCACACCGGGGCGCAAAGGCTTCTTCGTCAGTTGGCAGTCCGCCAGCCAGCAAGCGGCCGTGGTCTTCGCCGGCCTGCTCGGCGTCGGGCTCAACCACTGGCTGAGCCCCGAACAGATGGGCGACTGGGGCTGGCGCGTGCCGTTCCTGGTCGGCTGCATGATCGTCCCGGCGATCTTCATCATCCGCCGCTCGCTGGAGGAAACCCCGGAGTTCCAGGCGCGCAAGCATCGCCCTACCCTGTCGGACATCGTCCGCTCCATCAGCCAGAACTTCGGCATCGTCATCGCCGGCATGGCGCTGGTGGTGATGACCACTGTCTCGTTCTACCTGATCACCGCCTACACCCCGACCTTCGGCAAGGCCGAACTGCATCTGTCGGACTTCGACGCCTTGCTGGTCACGGTGTGCATCGGCCTGTCGAACTTCTTCTGGCTGCCGGTGATGGGATCGGTGTCCGACCGGATCGGACGCAAACCGTTGTTGCTGGCGGCGACGATCCTGGCCATCGTCACGGCCTACCCGGCGCTGTCGTGGCTGGTGGCGAACCCGAGCTTCAGTCATCTGCTGATCGTCGAGCTGTGGCTGTCGTTCCTGTACGGCTCGTACAACGGCGCAATGGTGGTGGCGCTGACCGAGATCATGCCGGTGGAAGTCCGCACGACCGGCTTCTCGCTGGCCTACAGCCTGGCGACCGCAACGTTCGGCGGCTTCACCCCGGCGGCGTGCACCTATCTGATCCACGTGCTGGACAACAAGGCGGCGCCGGGCATCTGGCTCAGCGGCGCGGCGGTGCTGGGGCTGATCGCGACGCTGGTGCTGTTCCGCGGCAACAGGCACGAACAGCGCACGGCGCAGGCGGCCGTGAGCGGCGGCGCCTGACCGATCGCCATCGCCAGCAGGGCTGGCTCCCACAGGGAATGTGCATCGCCACAGTCCCCCTGCAGGAGCTATCCCTGCTGGCGATGAAGCCAGCCCCATTGCGACAGGCACACAAACAAAAACGCCCCGACCAAGGTCGGGGCGTTTTCATGTGCGGCTAAGGCTTAGCGCGGGAACGCTGGCGGGTTCACACCGGCCATGTCTTCCATCACGCGGATCACCTGGCAGCTGTAACCGAACTCGTTGTCGTACCAGACGTACAGAACGACGCGGTTGTCCTGGGTGATGGTCGCCTCGGCGTCCACCACGCCTGCGTGGCGCGAGCCCACGAAGTCGGTGGAAACCACTTCCTGCGAATTGACGAAGTCGATCTGCTTGTGCAGGTCCGAGTGCAGCGCCATGTAGCGCAGGTACTCGTTCATCTCTTCACGGGTGGCGGCCTTCTCAAGGTTCAGGTTGAGGATGGCCATCGACACGTTCGGCGTCGGAACGCGGATCGCGTTGCCGGTCAGCTTGCCGGCCAGCTCAGGCAGGGCCTTGGCGGCAGCGGTGGCGGCGCCGGTCTCGGTGATCACCATGTTCAGCGCGGCGCTGCGGCCACGGCGGTCGCCCTTGTGGAAGTTGTCGATCAGGTTCTGGTCGTTGGTGTACGAGTGAACGGTCTCGACGTGGCCGTTGACGATACCGAACTTGTCGTTCACAGCTTTCAGCACCGGCACGATGGCGTTGGTGGTGCAGGAAGCGGCGGAGACGATCTTGTCGTCAGCGGTGATTTCGTTGTGGTTGATGCCGTGAACGATGTTCTTCAGCTTGCCCTTGCCAGGCGCGGTCAGAACGACGCGATCGATGCCCGGGCACTGCAGGTGCTGACCCAGGCCGTCGGCGTCACGCCACACACCGGTGTTGTCCACCAGCAGCGCATCCTTGATCCCGTACTGGGTGTAGTCCACCTCGGTCGGGTTCTTGGCGTAGATCACCTGGATCAGGTTGCCGTTGGCGGTGATGGTGTTGTTTTCTTCGTCGATGGTGATGGTGCCGTTGAACGAACCGTGCACCGAGTCGCGGCGCAGCAGGCTGGCACGCTTGGTCAGGTCGTTCTCGGCGCCCTTGCGCACCACGATGGCACGCAGGCGCAGGCCGTCGCCGCCACCGGTCTTCTCGATCAGGATGCGCGCCAGCAGACGGCCGATGCGGCCGAAGCCGTACAGGACAACGTCGGTGCCCTTGCGGGCCGAGGCGTTCTGCTGACCGACCACTTCGGCCATTTCCTCACGCACGAACTGCTCGGCGGTACGGCCGTTGGCTTCGTTGCGGAACTTGAACGCCAGCTTGCCCAGATCTACCGAAGCCGCGCCGAGCTTGAGCTCGCTCATGGCCTTGAGCAGCGGGAATGTTTCGTGGACGGAGAGTTCGCTGTCGTCGGCAGCGCGATGGCGGGCAAAGCGGTGAGCCTTGAGAATCGCGATGACAGACTGGTTGATCAGGCTGCGGCCATAGATCGAGCTCACCACATTGTTGTTGCGGTAGAGCTGACCGATAAGCGGAATCATCGCTTCTGCGAGTGCTTCACGGTCGATCCATTCACCAAGACACTGGTCGGGCTTCTGAGTCACGGGAACCTTCCACATGTAGGGGCAGAAAAAAGGGGCTACATTATGCCGCCGAGTCCCTCGCGTAGCAATGCGCGCCTGTCGCGCAATCGGTAACAAATCGCCGACCAAAAAAATTGCACCCATCGCGAGCCCAGCAAAACCGGGGCCTCCAGCGCAGTCAATTTTTCGACGCCCCGGAGGGCATGTCTGTAACCCTCCGTAACACCCATGGTTTTCGGCACTACATTTCCATCAAAAAAGCGCCCGTTTTTGTCTTTACCACTACATTTTGCCCAAACAGCGCAGATAGACGCAGTCTGCAACTGACAGGCGGCACCCGACGCCGCTACAATTACCGACTTTGTCGCACCGCCTGGAGCTCAACCTTCCGTGCCTGTTCTGCGTCTACCGCCACTCCCTGCCGCGGCAGGTAAACAGCATTGGGGCAACCTGCCCGGTGCCGCCCTGAGCCTGGCGATCGCCGAGGCTGCCAGCGCAGCCAAGCGCTTTACATTGCTGCTGACCGCCGACAGCCAGAGCGCCGAGCGCCTGGAGCAGGAGCTGAGCTTCTTCGCCCCGGACCTGCCCGTGCTGCATTTCCCGGACTGGGAAACCCTGCCCTACGACCTGTTCTCGCCGCACCAGGACATCATTTCCCAGCGCATCGCCAGCCTTTACCGGCTGCCGGAACTGGAGCACGGCGTACTGGTGGTGCCGATCACCACTGCCCTGCACCGCCTGGCGCCGACCAAGTTCCTGCTCGGCAGCAGCCTGGTGCTGGACGTCGGCCAGAAGCTCGATGTCGAGCTCATGCGCACCCGGCTCGAAGCCAGCGGCTACCGCTATGTGGACACGGTCTACGAGCACGGCGAGTTCACCGTGCGCGGCGCCCTGATCGACCTGTTCCCGATGGGCAGCAAACTGCCTTACCGCATCGACCTGTTCGACGACGAAATCGAGACCCTGCGCACCTTCGACCCGGAGAACCAACGCTCCATCGACAAGGTCGATTCGGTCAAGCTGTTGCCGGCCAAGGAATTCCCGCTGCAGAAGGAAGCGGTCACCCGCTTCAAGGCGCGCTTTCGCGAGCGTTTCGATGTCGACTTCCGTCGCTGCCCGATCTTTCAGGACCTGAGCAGCGGCATCACCCCGGCCGGCATCGAGTACTACCTGCCGCTGTTCTTCGAAGAGACCTCCACCCTGTTCGACTACCTGCCCCAGGACACCCAGGTGTTCTCGTTGCCGGGCATCGAACAGGCGGCGGAGAACTTCTGGAACGACGTGCGCAACCGCTATGAAGAACGCCGCGTCGATCCGTCGCGTCCTCTGTTGCCGCCGGCCGAACTGTTCCTGCCGGTGGAAGACTGCTTCGCCAGGCTCAAGAGCTGGCCCCGCGTCACCGCCAGCCAGCAGGACACGGACACCGGCGTCGGCCGCGAGCGCTTCCCGGCGCAGGCGCTGCCGAACCTGGCCATCGAAGCCAAGGCCAGCCAGCCGCTGGCGGCCCTTTCCGCCTTCCTGGACGCGTTCCCCGGGCGCGTGCTGTTCACCGCCGAGTCCGCGGGCCGTCGCGAGGTGCTGCTGGAACTGCTCGAACGCCTGAAGCTGCGGCCGAAGACCGTCGACAACTGGCCGGACTTCGTCGCGGGCAAGGATCGCCTGGCGATCACCATCGCCCCGCTCGACGAAGGCCTGATGCTGGACAGCCCGTCGCTGGCGCTGGTCGCCGAAAGCCCGCTGTTCGGCCAACGGGTGATGCAGCGCCGTCGCCGCGAAAAACGCGCCGACGCCAACAACGACGCGGTGATCAAGAACCTCACGGAACTGCGCGAAGGCGCGCCGGTGGTGCACATCGACCACGGCGTCGGCCGCTACCTGGGCCTGTCGATCCTCGAAATCGACAACCAGGCCGCCGAGTTCCTCACCCTGGAATACGCCGAGGGCGCCAAGCTGTACGTGCCGGTGGCCAACCTGCACCTGATCGCCCGCTACACCGGCAGCGACGACGAACTCGCGCCGCTGCACCGCCTCGGCTCCGAAACCTGGCAGAAAGCCAAGCGCAAGGCCGCCGAACAGGTGCGCGACGTCGCCGCCGAACTGCTCGACATCTACGCCCGCCGCGCCGCCCGCGAAGGTTACGCCTTCGCCGACCCGAAGGCCGACTACGCCACGTTCAGCGCCGGCTTCCCGTTCGAGGAAACCCCGGACCAGCAGGCCACCATCGAAGCCGTGCGCGAGGACATGCTCGCGCCCAAGCCGATGGATCGCCTGGTCTGCGGCGATGTCGGCTTCGGCAAGACCGAAGTGGCGATGCGCGCCGCGTTCATCGCGGTGCACGGCGGCCGGCAGGTGGCGATCCTGGTGCCGACCACCCTGCTCGCCCAGCAGCACTACAACAGCTTCCGCGACCGCTTCGCCGACTGGCCGGTGACCGTGGAGGTGATGAGCCGCTTCAAGTCGGCCAAGGAAGTCAACGCCGCCGTGGCCGACCTGGCCGAAGGCAAGATCGACATCGTGATCGGCACCCACAAGCTGCTGCAGGACGACGTCAAGATCAAGAACCTGGGGCTGGTGATCATCGACGAAGAGCACCGCTTCGGCGTCCGTCAGAAGGAACAGCTCAAGGCCCTGCGCAGCGAAGTCGACATCCTGACCCTGACCGCCACGCCGATTCCGCGCACGCTGAACATGGCGGTGTCGGGCATGCGCGACCTGTCGATCATCGCCACGCCGCCGGCGCGGCGCCTGTCGGTGCGCACCTTCGTCATGGAGCAGAACAAGAGCACGGTCAAGGAAGCGCTGCTGCGTGAGCTGCTGCGCGGCGGCCAGGTCTATTACCTGCACAACGACGTCAAAACCATCGAGAAGTGCGCCGCCGACCTGGCCGAACTGGTGCCGGAGGCGCGGATCGGCATCGGCCACGGGCAGATGCGCGAGCGCGAACTCGAACAGGTGATGAGCGACTTCTACCACAAGCGCTTCAACGTGCTGATCGCCTCGACCATCATCGAGACCGGCATCGACGTGCCGAGCGCCAACACGATCATCATCGAGCGCGCCGACAAGTTCGGCCTGGCCCAGCTGCACCAGTTGCGCGGCCGGGTCGGGCGCAGCCACCACCAGGCCTACGCCTACCTGCTGACGCCGCCGCGCCAGCAGATCACCGCCGACGCGGAGAAGCGCCTGGAAGCGATCGCCAACACCCAGGACCTGGGCGCCGGCTTCGTGCTGGCCACCAACGACCTGGAAATCCGCGGCGCCGGCGAGCTGCTGGGCGACGGCCAGAGCGGCCAGATCCAGGCCGTGGGCTTCACCCTGTACATGGAAATGCTCGAACGCGCGGTGAAATCGATCCGCAAGGGCGAACAACCGAACCTGGAGCAGCCGCTCGGCGGCGGCCCGGAAGTGAACCTGCGGGTGCCTGCGCTGATTCCGGAAGACTATCTGCCGGACGTCCACGCCCGCCTGATCCTGTACAAGCGCATCGCGTCGGCCACCGACGAGGAAGGCCTGAAGGACCTGCAGGTGGAGATGATCGACCGCTTCGGCCTGCTGCCGGAGCCGACCAAGAACCTGATGCGCCTCACCGCGCTGAAACTGCAGGCCGAACAGCTGGGCATCAAGAAAGTCGATGGCGGCCCCCAAGGCGGACGCGTCGAGTTCGCGGCCCAGACGCCGGTCGATCCGCTGACCCTGATCAAACTGATCCAGGGCCAGCCCAAACGCTACAAATTCGAAGGCGCCACGATGTTCAAGTTCATGGTGCCGATGGAGCGCCCGGAAGAGCGCTTCAATACTGTGGAGGCGCTGTTCGAGCGCCTCATCCCGAAAACTGCTTGAAGGACGCCGCATGCGCCTGTTCCGCTCACTGACCTTGCTGATGACCCTGGTCGCCCCTACCGCATTTGCCGATGACCTGTATCAGGTCGAAATGATTCTGGTGCGCCAGAACGCCGTGCCGGCGATCGTCAGCCGCGCCGCGCCGGAAGACTGGGCCGCCGGCGCCCAGCGCCTGGGCGATGACAGCCGGCGCACCCCGGCGCTGGGCGACGTCGCCGCCAAGCTCACCGCCAGCGGCGAATACAGCGTGCTGATGCACAGGGCCTGGCAGCAGACCCTCGGCGAGGCGCCGGCGAAAGTGGCGGTCAGCGAAGGACAGGAGCAGTTCGGCCAGTTCCCCATCGAAGGGACGCTGGAGATGAAGCTCGGTCGCTTCACCGACGTGAACGCCGATTTCTGGGTCAACCAGATCGACGGCAACGGCATGGTCACCGCCAGCGAACGGCTGAAGCAGGACAGCCACACCAAGAACGGCCAGCTCAACTACCTCGACAACGGCCACCTGGCCCTGCTGATCAAGATCACTTCACTGACGGCGCCTGCGCCTCGCGAAGCGCCTGAAGTCGTTCCGGACTGATCGAAGTCCTTATGTCATCGCCCCTGAACAAACCGCTGGCACCGTCCTGGGTCAGCCGGTTCAAGGAACAGAGCCTGGAGCGCGGCCGCCGCTACGCGCTGGAGAACCGGGTACGGATCGTCCAGGCCGGCGACGCCACCATCACCGCCAGTTGCGAAGGCTCCGGCGGCAACGTCTACCGTCAGACCATTCACTTGCGCGAGTCGGCAAAGGGCACGCTGCTGATGGTCGACGCCACCTGCACGTGCCCGGTCCACAGCAACTGCAAACACTGCGCGGCGGTCTTGCTGCAGGTGCAGGAGACCCTGGAATACCCGGCGGCGGTCAAAGACGCCGAACTGCTGGAAAAGCTTCAGGCCGTCCTGGAGCACCGCAGCCCCAAGGCGCCGCCGCAAGTGCTGGTGGACAACGTCCAGCCCGTGCCGCGCCTGTGGCTGGCCAGCGTCGAGTTCAGCGCGTTCGAGCCGCGCAACGGCAAGATGCAGCGCTACATCCAGCACCGCGCGGCGCTGTCGTTCAGCTATCTGGACGAGTACGTCAGCGGGCAGAAGAACAGCGACATCCTGATCCGCCAGGAAGCGCAGACACTGCGGATCAAGCGCCACCCGGACATTGAGCAAACCTACCGCGAGCAACTGCGCATCCTCGGCTTTCGCATCGCCACCCGGCAGAGCAAGGCCCTGCCCGAAAGCGCGGGCGAGCTCTACGAGATGGTCAACGACAGCGCCTGGCTGACCTTCACCCTCAACGACCTGCCGAAACTGCGCACCCAGGGCTGGGAGCTGCAGATCGACGATGAATTCGGCTTCGACCTCACCGCCGTCGACGATTGGTACGCCACCGTCGAACAGACGCCCGAGCGCGACTGGTTCGACCTGGAGCTGGGGATCATCGTCAACGGCGAACGCCTGAGCCTGCTGCCGATCCTGCTCAACCTGATGCGCTCGCACACCGAGATCCTCAACCCGGAACGCCTCGCCCGCCGGCGCGACGATGAATTGATTCTGGTGAACATCCCGCAGCGCAACAGCGAGCACGGCCCCTTGCAGGTGGCCCTGCCCCTGGGCCGCCTCAAACCGGTGCTGGCGACGCTCGGCGAGTTCTACCTGCAGGAGCCGGGCGAAACCGCCCTGCGCCTGAGCAAGGCCGACGCCACCCGGCTCAATGCGCTGGAAGGCATTCCCCTGCTGTGGGAAGGCGGCGAACAGATCCGCAGTTTCGCCCAGCGCCTGCGCGACATCCGCGACTACTCCGCCAAGGCGCCCAAAGGCCTGAACGCGACGCTGCGTCCCTATCAGCTCGAAGGCCTGAGCTGGATGCAATCGCTGCGGCAACTGGAGGTCGGCGGGATCCTGGCGGACGACATGGGCCTGGGCAAGACCCTGCAGACACTGGCGCACATCCTCTCTGAAAAGAACGCCGGACGCCTGGACCGCCCCAGCATGGTGGTGATGCCCACCAGCCTGATCCCGAACTGGCTCGACGAGGCGGCGCACTTCACCCCGCAGCTCAAGGTGCTCGCGCTGTACGGCGCCGGCCGCAAAAAGCATTTCGGGCACCTGGAGGATTACGACCTGATCCTCACCACCTACGCGCTGCTGCCCAAGGACATCGACCACCTCGTCCGGCAGCCGCTGCATGTGCTGGTGCTGGACGAAGCGCAATACATCAAGAACCCCGGCAGCAAGGCCGCCCAGGCCGCCCGCGAATTGAACGCCCGCCAGCGCCTGTGCCTGAGCGGCACGCCGCTGGAAAACCACCTGGGCGAACTGTGGTCGCTGTTCCACTTCCTGCTGCCCGGCTGGCTCGGCGACGTCAAAAGCTTCAATGCCGACTACCGGGTGCCGATCGAAAAGCGCGCCAGCGAAGTCAGGCTTCAACACCTCAACGGCCGGATAAAGCCGTTCCTGCTGCGCCGCACCAAAGAGCAGGTGGCGACCGAACTGCCGCCCAAGACCGAGATCATCCACTGGGTCGAGCTCAACGAGGCCCAGCGCGACGTGTATGAAACCATGCGCCTGGCGATGGACAAGAAAGTCCGCGACGAGATCACCCGCAAGGGCGTGGCGCGCAGCCAGATCATCATCCTCGAAGCCCTGCTCAAGCTGCGTCAGGTCTGCTGCGACCTGCGCCTGGTCAGCGACGCCGCCCCGCCCGCCCGCGGCAGCACGTCGGGCAAGCTCGACAGCCTGATGGAGATGCTGGAGGAACTGCTCGACGAAGGCCGGCGGATCCTGCTGTTCTCGCAGTTCACATCGATGCTGTCACTGATTGAGGACGAGCTGAAGAAACGCAAGGTGGATTACGCGCTGCTGACCGGCCAGACCCGGGACCGGCGCACACCGGTGAAGGAATTCCAGAGCGGCAAGCGTCAGATCTTTCTGATCAGCCTGAAGGCCGGAGGCGTCGGGCTGAACCTGACCGAAGCCGACACGGTGATTCACTACGACCCTTGGTGGAACCCCGCAACGGAAAACCAGGCTACCGACCGTGCCTACCGGATCGGCCAGGAAAAACCGGTGTTCGTCTACAAGATGATTGCCCGGGGCACCGTCGAAGAGAAGATTCAGCACCTGCAGAAAGAAAAATCCGACCTGGCGGCCGGCGTGCTGGATGGGCGCAAGGCCGGGGACTGGAAACTGCAGAACGACGACATCGACGCATTGTTCGCGCCGTTGCCGGACAAGTTCGACAAGCGCTAGGGTCTTGAGTGCTTGCGGGCTACCCCTGCGGGGGCTTGCCTGCAAGCGATGACGCCGATACCGGTGGCGGCCGTTTCACCGCTATCGCCAGCAGGCAGGCTCCCACTGGGATATCGGTTGTCCGCAGGATCCATGGACATCCAAACCCAGCGTGAAAGCCCGCCCGCGAAAGGCGCTACACGGTGCCGGGCTCAGCCCTTGAGCACCCGCGCCAGCGTCGATTTCACCTTGCCCATGCCGTCGTGCAGCGCCTGCTCGATCTCGGCCATGGTGATGACCGCCGTGGTCTTGCCCGCCGCCGGGTTCACCACCAGCGACAGGCAGGCGTAATCCAGCTCCAGCTCACGGGCCAGCGCGGCTTCCGGCATGCCGGTCATGCCGACGATGTCGCAGCCGTCTCGCTCCAGGCGTACGATCTCCGCAACCGTCTCGAGGCGCGGGCCCTGCGTACAGGCATAGACGCCTTGGTCGCTGTATTCGCAGCCCTCGGCCGCCAGCGCGGCAATCAACTGCTGGCGCAGCGGTTCGCTGTAGGGAAAGCTGAAGTCGATGTGGGTGACATGCTCCAGGTCATCGGCGAAGAACGTGTGTTCCCGGCCGCTGGTGTAATCCACGATCTGGTGCGGCACGCAGAAATGCCCGGTGCCCATTGCAGGATGAATTCCGCCCACGGCGTTGACCGCGATGATCGCTTCGGCGCCGGCCTGCTTCAGCGCCCACAGGTTGGCGCGGTAGTTGACCTTGTGCGGCGGGAAACGGTGCGGGTGGCCGTGGCGGGCCAGGAACAGCACTTCCTTGCCGGCGTACTCACCGATCTGCACCTCGGCCGAGGGCGCGCCATAGGGCGTGTCCAGCGCCAGCGAGCGGCGGATGCTCAAGCCTTCCAGCTGGGTCAGCCCGGTGCCGCCGATAATCGCGTAAACCGTCATAGCGAAAAATCCTCAATCAATCAGTTGAGCGTCTTTGAGCGCGCCGAGGGCGGTGAGCCAGCGCGGATCCTGACGGTAGTCGGTGCTGGCGAACGCCTGCCCGCGCATCCTGGCGATGCGTGCGGACGGCTTGACCTTCAGGCGTTGCGCCGCACTCAGGGCAAGCTCGGCGGCGGCGCGGTCGTTGCAGACCAGGCCCATGTCGCAACCCGCGCTGAGCGCCGCCTCGATGCGGCTGGCGGCATCGCCCACCACATGGGCGCCGGCCATCGACAGGTCGTCGCTGAAGATCACCCCGTCGAACTGCAGCTCGCCGCGCAGGATGTCCTGCAGCCAACGGCGGGAGAACCCGGCCGGCTGCGCATCGACCTGCGGATAGATGACATGGGCCGGCATCACGGCGGCCAACTGTTGGCTCAGCCTCGCGAACGGCACCAGATCCTTGGCGCGGATTTCGTCGAGGCTGCGCTCATCGTTCGGAATCGCCACATGGGAGTCCGCCTCAGCCCAGCCATGACCGGGAAAGTGTTTGCCGGTGGCAGCCATCCCAGCGCTGTTCATGCCGCGGATGAAGGCGCCGGCCAGCAACGCGGCACGCTCGGGATCCCCTTCGAAGGAACGGGTTCCCACCACGGCGCTGCGCTGGTGATCCAGGTCCAGCACCGGCGCGAAGCTCAGGTCGAGCCCCACCGCCAGCACTTCGGTGGCCATGATCCAGCCGCACTGTTCGGCCAGGTACTCGGCGTTCGGGTTGTCGGCGATCGCCCGCATGGCCGGCAGCCGCACGAAGCCCTGACGCAGACGCTGCACGCGGCCGCCCTCCTGATCCACCGCCAGCAGCAGGTCGGGACGAACGGCACGGATCGCTGCGCTCAGTTCCCGTACCTGGCGCGGATGCTCGATGTTGCGGGCAAAAATGATCAGGCCGCCCACTTCGGGCTGACGCAACAGTTGGCGATCTTCGGCCGTCAGCCAGGTACCGGCGACGTCCACCATCAACGAGCCTTGCAGGCCAGCAGTCATAGAGATTCCTTGATAACGAAAAACCCGCTCCACGGACAATCGCCGCCAGGGGCATTGCCCGGCGGGTCGGCGATTTCAACGGGGAACGGGTTCAGAACGAGAGTCGGCATGGGCGGCTAGCTTAGCGGATGTCCGCCGCCGCGCCCACCCGTTTGGTCAGGCCTTGACGGCCACCGGAACCGTTTTGCTGCGGGGGCGCAGTTGCGCGGCGGCCATGGCGTCGTCGGTGACGCCGCTTTCGGCGCGCATGCCGGCGGCGAGGAACGGCACCATCAGGCGCATCACTTGCTCGATGGAGGTGTTGATGCCGAAATCGGTTTCGGCGATCGCACGCAACGCCTTGATCCCGGACATGCTGAACGCCGCGGCGCCGAGCATGAAGTGCACGCGCCAGAACAGCTCGATGGGGGGAATGCGCGGGGCGGCTTCGTTGACCAGCAGCATGTAGCGGCGGAACACCTTGCCGTACATGTCCTCAAGGTAACGGCGCAGGTGCCCCTGACTCTGACTGAAGGCCAGGCCCAGCAAGCGCATGAAGATCGACAGGTCGTTGCCGCTGCGCGGCTGCACCACGAGCGCCTGCTCGACGAGGATCTCCAGCAGTTCCTCAAGGGACGCCTTGTTGTCCGGCTTGGCCTGACGCCGTTCCAGCTCTTTGTCGAGACTGATGCAGAAAGGGCCGAGGAATCGGGAGAAGACCGCCTGGATCAGCGCCTTCTTGGAACCGAAGTGATAATTCACCGCCGCCAGGTTGACGCCGGCCTTGCTGGTGATCAAACGCAATGAGGTTTCGGCGAAACCTTTCTCCGCGAACAATTGCTCGGCAGCATCGAGAATGCGTTCAACGGTTTCCGACTGGGCCATGGCTACTCCGCCTGACAAACACTTGTTTGAAACATACGTTTCAGCCTGTGCCTTGTCAAGCCTGCCGGTTCGTTTTGGGAATGGCCGGTCAGATATTTAACCACACAAGGCCGGCGCTTTGGCGGGCGCCCTCGCCGACCGTCCGGCGGGCTGCCGAAAAACGGGCATTGCCAAGCCCCTCTCACTGTATATAATCCCAGTCACTGTATAAAAAGACAGAGCGATCAATATGCTTAAGCTGACGCCACGCCAAGCCGAGATTCTGGCCTTCATCAAACGTTGCCTCGAAGACAACGGCTACCCGCCGACCCGCGCGGAAATCGCTCAGGAACTGGGCTTCAAGTCCCCCAACGCCGCCGAGGAACACCTCAAGGCACTGGCCCGCAAGGGCGCGATCGAGATGACGCCCGGCGCCTCCCGCGGCATTCGCATTCCCGACTTCGAAGCGAAGGTGGACGATTCCACATTGCCGATCATCGGCCGGGTCGCTGCCGGCGCCCCCATCCTGGCACAGCAACATATCGAAGAGTCCTGCAACATCAACCCCGCCTTCTTCCACCCACGCGCCGACTACCTGCTGCGCGTGCACGGCATGAGCATGAAGGACATCGGCATTTTCGATGGCGACCTGCTGGCGGTCCACACCACCCGAGAGGCCCGCAACGGCCAGATCGTGGTGGCCCGGATCGGTGACGAAGTGACCGTCAAACGCTTCAAGCGTGACGGCAGCAAAGTCTGGCTGATTGCCGAAAACCCCGAGTTCGCCCCCATCGAAGTCAACCTGAATGACCAGGAACTGGTGATCGAAGGCTTGAGCGTCGGCGTGATCCGCCGCTAAAGGAGGTTTTATGCAGTTCCCTCACACCCCTCAGCAAACACAACTGCCATTGTTCGAAGCGTTTTTGGCGCAACCGATGGCTCCGATACTGAAAGACGTCGTCGAGCGCCCCTGGAATGCCGATCCTGAAGTCTTCAGCGAGCTGGCACTGCGGGGCGCTGCCGGGAACTGCCTGAACCTGCTGGCACCCATTCTTCGTGAACTGAGTGAAGATCAGGACGCGCGCTGGCTAACCCTGATATCGCCACCGGCGAGCCTGACCCAAACCTGGCTACGGGATGCCGGCCTTAACCGCGAACGGATTCTGCTGCTGCAACCACGGGGCACCCAAAGCGCCCAGCAACTGGCCTGCGAAGCATTGCGCTTGGGACGCAGCCATACAGTGGTCACCTGGCTCAACCCGCTCAGCCCAGGCTCACGGCAACAACTGATCGGCGCCGCCCGTGCCGGGGACGCTCAAAGCCTGAACATTCGTTTGGGTTGACTGAGAGAAGTAGCACACCACTTCAAGCACCGGGCCTCTACAGGGACAGAGAAGCCCGAGGGACGGGATCAATGCAGAACCCGTGGCCCTTCCTCTTTATCGAACTCGCCTTCAACCATGCGACCTGCCATCTGAACACCGACACTGAGCATCGCCTTGGCGATCTCCACGTGTTGGCCCTGAAGGAACGCCTTGGCATCCTCGGAGAAATCCAGAGTCACCAGGGAGCCTTCATCTTCGGCCCTGCGCAGTTCGATTCGGCCGTCTGGTAACTCGACAATCTCTAGAAAGGACGTTGGCATATGGGTCTGTTCTCCACGAAAGGCAGCGATTATATAGAGATCGTCAAGGCTTCGCTCGGGATCTTGACCAGCAGCATGTAGGGTGCCATCCGCGCCCCGCAGCCCATCAGCACTCGTTCAGGCCTTCGCGGAAGCGAAGCGCCAGTTCCTTGAGGTTCTGCCGCCAGCTCTCCAGCTCTTCCCGGCTCAGCTCCGCAGGCGCTTCTTCCTCATCCAGGTTGACCGCCTGAATCAACGGCTGTGTCACATCCCCCTTGGGCTTGTGCGGTACCCGGGGAGGCTGGAACATCGCCGAATGCGCAGCCAGCAGCTTCGCCAGCCAGGTTTCCGGATTACCCGCAAGCTCGATCATCTCGGCCAGTTCCGGAATCGCGATCGATTCCAGCACTTCACGGCTCAGCAACGCTTCGGCCCGTGGCGCACCTGCCTGCGGCAGCCGGTAGAAACCGGCGATCTCATGGCAGAGCCCCAGCAACGCACCGTACAGGTGAAACAGCGCCGACTCGCGCCCGGCCTGGATCAATGCCAACGAATTCATGGCCCGCCCTTCTTCGGCCCTGGCCAAGGCCTCCAGCGACAAACCGGCAAAATAGATTTTCTGGTTGGTACGGGTATAGAGCTCATGTGCCATGCCGGCAGTCCCCACATCGAAATGATTGCGTCACACAGGTCGGACAGTGTCATGGATCATCCGATCCGTCCGCAAGCACTAAACAGAAAGGCCGGATGAAACCTTGGGTTCCATCCGGCCTTTGCGTTCAGATCGCCGACAATGCCGGGCTGTTGCCCGATCAGGCCTTGGCTTTCGCCGGGCGCTTGTCTTCGACCGTCCACTTGCCGCCGTCGTAGTACGCCTTCCAACCGGTCGGCTTGCTGTCCACTTCGGACTGCACGTACTGCTCCTTGGTCTTGCGGCTGTAACGGATCACCGTCGGCAGACCGTCAGGGTCTTTCTGCGGCGCTTCGCACAGGAAGTGGTACTTCGGATCGATCTCGTCCTTGTGCGGCAGGATCTCGAGCACCAGCGGCGCACGCGTCTCGCGGTTCTTCGGGAACTGGCTGGCGGCCAGGAACAGTCCGGAAGCGCCGTCACGCAGGATATAGGTGTCATCGACCTTCTCGCACTTGAGCTCAGGCATCTTCACCGGATCCATCTTCGGCGGCGCCGCATCACCGCTCTTGAGCAGCTTGCGGGTGTTCTTGCAGGTCGCATTGGTGCAACCGAAGAACTTGCCGAAACGGCCGGTCTTGAGCTGCATCTCGCTGCCGCACTTGTCGCACTCCAGGCTCGGGCCTTCATAGCCCTTGATGCGGTAGCTGCCCTCTTCGATTTCGTAGCCGGCGCAATCCGGGTTGTTGCCGCAGATGTGCAGCTTGCGCTTCTCGTCGAGCAGGTAGGCGTCCATCGCCGTGCTGCAGATCGGGCAGCGGTGCTTGCCGCGCAGCACCAGGGATTCCGATTCGCCCTCGTCGTCCGCTGCGATTTCGTCGCCCGGCACCAGGTTGACGGTGGCCTTGCAGCGCTCCTTCGGCGGCAGGCTGTAGCCCGAGCAGCCGAGGAACACGCCAGTGGACGCGGTGCGGATCTGCATCGGACGGCCGCAGGTCTGGCACGGGATGTCGGTCATCACCGGCTGGTTGGCGCGCATGCCGCTGTCCGGGTTCTCTGCCACCTCAAGCTTCTTCTTGAAGTCGCCGTAGAACTCGTCCAGCACGTTCTTCCAGTCGCGCTCACCTTCGGCCACGTCGTCGAGGTTCTCTTCCATGCCGGCGGTGAAACCGTAGTCCATGAGGTTCGAGAAGCTTTCCGACAGACGTTCGGTGACGATGTCGCCCATCTTTTCCGAATAGAAGCGACGGTTGTGCAGGGTCACATAACCGCGGTCCTGAATGGTCGAAATGATCGCCGCGTAGGTCGATGGACGGCCGATGCCGCGTTTTTCCATTTCCTTGACCAGGCTGGCTTCCGAATAGCGGGCCGGCGGCTTGGTGAAGTGCTGGGACGGATCGAGCTTGATCAGCTTCATCGCGTCGCCCTGGGCCATGTCCGGCAGTACGTCGTCATCGCCGGGCTTGGCGATCTGCGGCAGGACCCGGGTGTAGCCGTCGAACTTCAGGATGCGGCCCTTGGCGCGCAACTCGAAGTCGCCGGCCGCCACGCTGACGGTGGTCGACAGGTACTGCGCCGGCAGCATCTGGCAGGCCAGGAACTGGCGCCAGATCAGCTCGTAGAGGCGTTCGGCGTCGCGCTCCATGCCCGACAGCTTGCTCGGAACGGTGTTGGCGTCGGACGGACGGATCGCTTCGTGAGCCTCCTGGGCGCCTTCCTTGCTGCTGTAGACGTTCGGCGACTCCGGCAGGTACTTCTTGCCGAACTCGCTTTCGATGTAGGTACGCGCCATCGCCACGGCATCGGCCGAGAGGTTGGTGGAGTCGGTACGCATATAGGTGATGTAGCCGGCTTCATACAGACGCTGGGCCATCATCATGGTTTTCTTCACGCCGAAGCCCAGGCGGTTGCTCGCGGCCTGCTGCAGGGTGGAGGTGATGAACGGCGCCGAAGGCTTGCTGCTGGTCGGCTTGTCTTCGCGCTTGACGATGCTGTAGCTGGAAGCCTTGAGCTTCTCCAGCGCGGCCAGGGTCTGGGCCTCGTTCAGCGGCTTGAAGGCCTCGCCTTTTTCGCGGGCCACTTCGAAGCGCACGGTCGAGCCCTTGGCGGTGCCGAGGTCAGCGTGCACTTCCCAGTATTCTTCCGGGTTGAAGGCGCGGATCTCACGCTCACGCTCGACCACCAGCTTCACGGCCACCGACTGCACGCGGCCGGCAGACAGGCCGCGGGCGATCTTCGCCCACAGCAGCGGAGAAACCATGTAGCCGACGACACGGTCGAGGAAGCGACGGGCCTGCTGGGCATTGACGCGGTCGATATCGAGCTCGCCCGGCTCCGAGAAGGCTTCCTGGATCGCTTTCTTGGTGATTTCGTTGAACACCACGCGCTTGTAGCGGCTGTCGTCACCACCAATGGCTTCGCGCAGGTGCCAGGCGATGGCTTCCCCTTCGCGGTCCAAGTCCGTCGCCAGATAGATGGTGTCGGCATCCTTGGCGAGCCGGCGCAGCTCCTCGATGACCTTTTCCTTGCCTGGAAGGATTTCGTACTTGGCTTTCCAGCCGTGGTCGGGATCCACGCCCATGCGCGAAACCAGCTGCTTGCGCGCCTTTTCCTTCGGCGACAGCGCTGGCGCCTCGCCGGCGGCGGCCTTTCCGCGCTTGGCGGCAGGCTCCTTGCTGGCGCTAGCCGAACCGCTGGTGGGCAGGTCTCGGATATGGCCGATACTCGACTTCACCACGTATTGGTTGCCCAGATACTTGTTGATGGTCTTGGCCTTAGCCGGGGATTCCACAATGACCAGCGATTTGCCCATGGATCAGAAAATTCCTGAATTCTAGAAGTGAAAGGCGGTGGCGCCTGACGCGGCACCGCTATATATAGTGGCTACAAGGTGAGGTCAAGCGCAGGGTTCTGCGCGCACTCGCCTCACGACCCGGTAAAAATGCTCGGTTCGGCCTGCACCAAAGCAAAGCGTGGCACCTGCTCGCCGTCAACCTCGACGGACTCCAGAAACATGCTCAAGGGACGTACCCAGAAGCCGTAATCGCCATACAGCGCTTGGTAAAAGACCACTTCCTCTTCGGTCTCGGAATGCCGCGCGACACTGAATACGCGGTACTGCGGACCTTTGTAATGCTGGTAGAGCCCAGGTTGTATCGGCATGCTTCGGCCCTCACTCAAATCTTTTCAAAATAAAAACAAAAAAAATCCGCAAAAACAAAAACCGGGGCACTTGGCCCCGGCTTCCGTCGACGAGACGCTTAAACGCGTTCGAAGACGGTGGAGATGCCTTGGCCGAGACCAATGCACATGGTGGCCACCCCGAAGGTGCCGCCATTCTGCTTCATCACGTTCAGCAAAGTGCCGGAAATCCGAGCACCGGAGCAACCGAACGGGTGACCCAGGGCGATCGCGCCGCCGTGCAGGTTAACCTTCTCGTTCATCTTGTCGAGCACTTTCAGGTCCTTGAGCACTGGCAGGGCCTGTGCCGCGAACGCTTCGTTGAGCTCGAAGAAGTCGATGTCGTTGATGCCCAGGCCCGCACGCTTCAGGGCTTTCTGCGTCGCCGGCACCGGGCCGTAGCCCATGATCGCCGGATCCACGCCCGCCACCGCCATCGAACGGATCACGGCCATCGGCTGGATGCCCAGATCCTGGGCACGCTGCGCCGACATCACGATCATGCACGAGGCACCGTCGGTGATCTGCGACGAAGTGCCCGCCGTCACGGTGCCGCCCTTCGGGTTGAAGGCCGGCTTCAGGGTCGCCAGGCTTTCCAGGGTGGTTTCCGGACGAATGGTTTCGTCGTAGTCGAAGGTCTTCAGGAAGCCGTTCTCGTCGTAGCCCTGCATCGGGATGATCTCATCCTTGAACTTGCCCTCGACAGTCGCCTTGTGGGCGAGCTGGTGGGAGCGCAGGCCGAAGGCGTCCTGCTGTTCACGGGTGATGCCGTGCATCTTGCCGAGCATTTCGGCGGTCAGGCCCATCATGCCCGAAGCCTTGGCCGCGTACAGCGACATGTGCGGGTTCGGGTCGACACCGTGCATCATGCTCACGTGGCCCATATGCTCGACGCCGCCAACCACGAACACGTCACCGTTGCCGGTCATGATCGCTTGCGCTGCGGTGTGCAGGGCGCTCATCGACGAGCCGCACAGGCGGCTGACGGTCTGGCCGGCCGAGGTGTGCGGGATCTGGGTCATCAGCGACGCCATGCGCGCGATGTTCCAGCCCTGCTCCAGGGTCTGGTTCACGCAGCCCCAGATCACGTCCTCGACTTCCGCCGGGTCGACCTTGGTGTTGCGTTCCAGCAGTTTGCTGATCAGGTGCGCCGACATGTCTTCGGCGCGGGTGTTGCGGTGCATGCCGCCCTTGGAGCGGCCCATCGGAGTACGACCGAAGTCGACAATCACGACGTCTCTAGGATTCAAGCTCATACGTTCACTCTCACTCTAGTTTGGGGGCGCTTAACCGAAGAAGCTCTGGCCGTTCTTGGCCATTTCGCGCAGCTTCGCGGTCGGGTGGTACAGCGCGCCCAAGTCGGCGTACTGGTCGGCCAGGGCAACGAACTCGGCAACACCGATCGAATCGATGTAGCGCAGCGCACCGCCACGGAACGGAGGGAAACCGATGCCGTAGACCAGGCCCATGTCGGCTTCGGCGGCGGTTTCGACGATGCCGTCTTCCAGGCAGCGCACGGTTTCCAGGCACAGCGGGATCATCATCCAGTTGATGATGTCTTCGTCGGTGACTTCACGCTGCTCGTAGACGATCGGCTTGAGCACTTCCAGCACCGACGGGTCGGCGACCTTCTTCTGCTTGCCTTTCTTGTCGGCCTCGTAGGCGTAGAAGCCCTTGCCGTTCTTCTGGCCCAGGCGCTTGGCTTCGTAAAGCACGTCCACGGCCGAACGACGGTCGTCCTTCATGCGATCAGGGAAGCCTTCAGCCATCACGTCGCGGCCGTGGTGGCCGGTGTCGATGCCGACCACGTCCATCAGGTAGGCCGGCCCCATCGGCCAGCCGAACTTCTCCATGACCTTGTCGATGCGCACGAAGTCCACGCCGGCGCTGACCAACTTGGCGAAACCGCCGAAGTACGGGAACAGGACGCGGTTGACCAGGAAGCCCGGGCAGTCGTTGACGACGATCGGGTTCTTGCCCATTTTCTTGGCGTAGGCAACGGTGGTGGCGACGGCCAGCTCGCTGGACTTCTCGCCACGGATCACTTCCACCAGCGGCATCATGTGCACCGGGTTGAAGAAGTGCATGCCGACGAAGTTTTCCGGACGCTTGAGGGCCTTGGCCAGCAGGCTGATGGAAATGGTCGAGGTGTTGGACGCCAGGATGGTGTCTTCCTTGACCTGGTCTTCCACTTCGGCCAGCACGGCTTGCTTGACCTTCGGGTTCTCGACGACCGCTTCGACCACCAGGTCGACGTGGCCGAAATCGCCGTAGGACAGCGTAGGACGGATGCCGTTGAGCACTTCAGCCATCTTCGCGGCGGTCATGCGGCCCTTGTCGACGCGACCGACCAGCAGCTTGGCCGCTTCGGCCAGGCCTTGCTCGATGCCGTGCTCGTTGATGTCCTTCATCAGGATCGGCGTGCCTTTGGAGGCCGACTGATAGGCGATGCCACCACCCATGATGCCGGCGCCCAATACGGCGGCCTGCTTCACGTCCTGGGCGATCTCATCGTAGGCCTTGGCCTTTTTCTTCAGCTCCTGATCGTTCAGGAACAGGCCGATCAGGCTCTGCGCGGCCGAGGTCTTGGCCAGCTTGACGAAGCCGGCGGCCTCGACTTCCAGGGCCTTGTCGCGACCGAAGTTCGCGGCTTTCTGGATGGTCTTGATCGCTTCGACCGGGGCCGGGTAGTTCGGACCGGCCTGGCCGGCCACGAAACCCTTGGCGGTTTCGAAAGCCATCATCTGCTCGATGGCGTTGAGCTTGAGCTTGTCCAGCTTCGGCTGACGCTTGGCCTTGAAGTCGAACTCGCCGGAAATGGCGCGCTTGATCAGTTGCACAGCGGCGTCGTGCAGCTTCTCGGGAGCGACCACCGCGTCGACCGCGCCGACCTTCAGCGCGTCTTCAGGACGGTTTTCCTTGCCGGCGGCGATCCACTCGATGGCGTTGTCGGCACCGATCAGGCGCGGCAGGCGCACGGTGCCGCCGAAGCCCGGGTAGATGCCCAGCTTGACTTCCGGCAGACCGATCTTGGCCTTGGTGGACATGACGCGGTAGTCGGCCGCCAGGCACATTTCCAGACCGCCGCCCAGGGCGATGCCGTTGATCGCGGCCACGGTCGGCACGTTGAGGTCTTCGAAATCGCTGAAGATCTTGTTGGCTTCGAGATTGCCAGCAACCAGCTCGGCATCCGGCAGCTTGAAGTTGTCGACAAATTCGGTGATGTCGGCGCCGACGATGAAGACGTCCTTGCCACTGCTGACGATCACGCCCTTGATCGAAGCATCTGCCTTGATGGTGTCCACGGCCTGACGCAGTTCGTTCAGGGTGAGTCCGTCAACAAGTTCAACCGTCTTACCCTGAAC
>NZ_JBIVHR010000093.1:0-4583 GCF_044749305.1 Pseudomonas sp. NPDC089534
AACAAGCAGCACTTAGACACCGGCCTCGTTGCAGGATTGGGCGAAGGTCGCGTCATAGCAGGTCAGCATGGTGATCTTTTCACCTTTCTGCTTGAGGCTCTGGAGCGTGGTCAGGGTGATGGCTGGCATGTAAGAAATCCTCGTTCAGGCGCATTGGAAACTGCTGCGGGTAACGCGCGTGATTCGTCATCTATTCAGGCGCACGCTCTTGTGTCGTGCTTATAAGGCCCGGATTGCGCCCTTGTGCGCCGGGTTGGCGGCAGCGGGACGCCTATAGTCGTGATGAGAACCCAGGAAGTCAATTACGTGTGTTACCGCATTGTTACGAGGGGAGTGTTACCGGCGTTACTGATGCGATTCAGCGGTGCGGCGGGGCTGGGCTGCCGGTTTTTTGTCCTACAAAAAAGGCAATGGCGGGCAGCGGCGGGGGCGTCGGCAGTGATCCCTGTGGGAGCCAGCCTGCTGGCGATGACGTCAGCCCAGGCAACCCTGGGCCGGGCAAGGGGAAACCGTCAGAGGCGTTCGAGGCCGGTGAACGGGCAGGCCGCCAGCAGCTCGGCCAGGGTGCGGCCATCGGCCAGGCGCAGGTCCTGCGGCGCCAGCTCCGCCAGGGGATACAGGACGAATGCGCGTTCCTGCATGTGGTAGTGCGGCACCTTGAGGCGAGGTTCGTCGATCAGCCGGTCGCCGAACAGCAGGATGTCCAGGTCCAGCGTGCGCGGGCCCCAGCGTTCCAGGCGTTCGCGGCCCTGATCGTTTTCGATGGCTTGCAGGGCGTCGAGCAGTTCCAGCGGCGCGAGCGAGCTGTCCAAGGCCGCCACCGCGTTGGTGTAGCGCGGTTGGCCCGGCAGCAGCGAGTCGCTCTGGTAGAACGCCGAGACGCCGGTCAGCTCGGTGGCGGGCAGGTGCGCCAGCGCGTCGACCGCGCTGCGCAATTGCTCGGCCGGGTCAGCCAGGTTGCTGCCCATGCCGATGTAGATGCGTTCCATGCCTTACTCGCCCGCCGCGCTCTTGCGTTTGGCGTTGCTGCGACGGCGCTTGCGCGGTGCGCCGCCGGTGCCGTCGTCCTTGCCGCTGAGCTCGCGGATCATGTCCCGGCGCCCGCTGTCGTTGGCGTCCTGGTAGTCGGTCCACCATTCGCCCAGGCCGTCGGTCTGCTCGCCGGCGCTTTCGCGCAGCAGCAGGAAGTCGTAGCCGGCGCGGAAGCGCGGGTTGTCCAGCAGCAGGTCGGCGCGTTTGCCGCTGCGCCGCGGCAGGCGTTCCTGCATGTCCCAGATCTCGCGGATCGGCATCGTGAAACGCTTCGGAATGGCGATGCGCTGACACTGCTCGGCGATCAGTTCGTGGGCCGCTTCCTGCATCGCCGGAATCGGCGGCATGCCCCGTTCCTGCAGGCGCAGCACACGGGCCGGCAGGGCAGGCCACAGCAGGGCAGCGAACAGGAAGGCCGGGGTCACCGGCTTGTTCTGCTTGATCCGCAGGTCGGTGTTGGTCAGGGCTTCGCTGATCAGCGTGTGGGTGTATTCCGGGTTGTGCTCCAGCGCGTCGGCGCTGGCCGGGAACAGCGGTTCGAAAAGCTGCAGGTCGACCAGCATTTCGTAGGTGATCGCACCGTGGCCGGAGAGGAACAGCTTGAGCACTTCCTCGAACAGGCGGGCCGACGGGATCTCGCGCAGCATCGGCGCCAGGTCGCGGATCGGCTGGACGGTGTGCTTCTCGATGCCGAAATTGAGCTTGGCGGCGAAGCGCACGGCCCGCAGCATCCGCACCGGGTCTTCCTGGTAGCGCTGCACCGGGTCGCCGATCAGGCGGATCAGGTGATTGCGGATATCGTGCACGCCGTTGGCGTAGTCGAGGATGCGCTCGCTGACCGGGTCGTAATACAGGGCGTTGATGGTGAAGTCGCGGCGTTGCGCGTCTTCTTCCAGGGTGCCGTAGACGTTGTCGCGCAGGATCCGCCCGCTTTCGTTGCGCGAGGACTGGTTGCTGTCTTCGTCGTCTTCGTTCTGCGGGTGGTTGGCGCGGAAGGTCGCGACCTCGATGATTTCGCGGCCGAAATGGATATGCACCAGCTTGAAGCGGCGGCCGATGATCCGCGCGTTGCGGAATTCGGCCCGGACTTGTTCGGGGGTGGCGCTGGTGGCCACGTCGAAATCCTTGGGCGTGATGCCCAGCAGCATGTCGCGCACGCAGCCGCCGACCAGGTAGGCCTGGTAGCCGGCGCTCTGCAGACGTTCGACGATGTTGACCGCGTAACGGCTGAACTGGGCCTTCTGCAGCGAATGTTGGCCGCTGTTGAGGACTTCAGGCGTGCTACGGATGTGTTGCGTACGACGCAGGGGCGTTCGAAATGACTGGAACAGCTTCTTCAGCATGGGATGCACTGTTTGAAGGAATGTTCGGCCTTACCGGGGAATGGCCGCATGATGGGCGGGGATTCTAGCATTTAGTCGGCGAATGGTGTAGGACGCGGCGGATTTGAGCTGCAGGCCGCGGTCTTGGGCGTTCGGCGCCGTGATTATTGGGGGTGAAGGCCGCAGGACGGACGTCCAGGAGGCGGAAACTACAAGGGGAGCCGAAGCTCCCCAAGAAGTAGTTGCGTGCTCTTTTTATTTTTGATTTGGGCTTCTTGTTTTTGTTGAGCGCCCTCGTCATGAGGTTTTCCCTTCATGACCCTCCCATTCGGGAGCCAAGAGCAAACGGATTGCTTTGGTCGCTGAGTTGCAGTGATCTTGCGATCCAACCAGTGCAGGCTCTGTCTCAAGACAGTTTTTGTTGTTCTCGGCCTGGTCGTGGGACGAATCCCAAATACAACGCCTCTCCAAAAGAATCAGTTAGCTGCGCCTCTCGCCGTCTTGTTTTTATTGTGCGTGAGTCGATTCGTCTTATTTTTATTGTCTTATGCATTGCTTGTTATTGTTCTTGTACCAAACATATAGCAGGTGCCGTGCCAACTTTTGCGATCCCCAATAAAACAAGGGGTTAGGACGGTCTGGCAGGTTTTTCAGGGCAAAAAAAAGCCGGGGTTTCGTTACCGATAACCCCGGCTTCTGTTACGTGAAATGGCTGAGGTAACAGTTTTCTCAGCCTTTCAACGGTTACCCGCACACTCGACAGGTAACGTTCAGCTCTCGCTGGTGGCACCGGTCTTGCGCCGCGGAATGCCCAGGCGCTGACGGCGTTCCCACAGGCACTTGCGGCTGACGCCCAGCTTGCGCGCCAGTTCGGTCTCGGTCATGTGGTCCTGATGCTCAAGGACGAAGTGCTGGAAGTAGTCCTCCAGCGACAGGTCTTCGGTCGGCTCGTGGCTGTTGGTGGGCACGCTGGCGGCCGCTTGCGCGGGCAGGCCGATGAATTCGTCCTCCTCCAGGTCCCCCAGCTCGATGTCGATGCCCAAAAGGTCAGCGGAGATTTCCGGGCTTTCGCTCAGGATCACCGCGCGCTCCACCGCATTCTCCAGCTCCCGCACGTTGCCCGGCCAGGAATAGTGACGGATCGCCTGTTCGGCATCGGCGGCGAACTTCAGGTCGGTACGGTTGATCCGGGCGCTCTGGCGGGCGAGGAAAGCATTGGCGATTTCGTTGACGTCGGCGCCGCGCTCGCGCAGCGCCGGCAGTTTCAGGGCGATCACGTGCAGGCGGTAGTAAAGGTCTTCACGGAACTGCCCGACTTTCGCCAGGTTCTTCAGGTCCCGGTGGGTCGCGGCGATCAGGCGCACGTCGACCTTCTGCGACTGCACCGAGCCGACCCGGCGGATCTCGCCTTCCTGCAGCACGCGCAGCAGGCGGGCCTGGGCCTCCAGCGGCAGTTCGCCGATCTCGTCGAGGAACAGCGTGCCGCCGTCCGCCGCCTCCACCAGGCCGGCGCGGCCGGCGCTGGCGCCGGTGAACGCGCCCTTCTCGTGGCCGAACAGTTCGGACTCGATCAGGCTTTCCGGAATGGCGGCGCAGTTCACCGAGATCATCGGTGCCTTGGCGCGCCTGGACAGGTTGTGCAGGGCCCGGGCCACCAGTTCCTTGCCGGTGCCGGACTCGCCCTGGATCAGCACATTGGAGTCGGTCGGCGCGACCTTGCGGATCTTGCCGTACAGGTCCTGCATCGGCGGACAGGAGCCGATGATGCCGATCTCGCCGTTGCCGGCGTCGGCGGCAGCCTTGCCGCTGCCGTTGGCGGCCTTGCCCGCGACGGCTTCGCCGGCGGCGGGGGCGGCCTGACGGTCACGCAGGATCCTGGCCACGGCCTGGAGCATCTCGTCGTGGTCGAAGGGCTTGGCGATGTAGTCGACCGCGCCCATCTTCATCGAGTCCACGGCCGAGCGCAGGCTGGCGTAGCTGGTCATGATCAGCACCGGGGTGCCCTGGCCGAGCTTGATCAGCTCGGTGCCCGGCGCGCCCGGAAGTCGCAGGTCGCTGACGATCAGGTCGAAAGTGGGAATGCTGAAGCGTTCTTGTGCTTCCTGCACTGAACCGGCTTCGCTGACCTGGTACTGGTTGCGTTCCAGCAGTCGGCGCAAGGCGGAGCGGATAATGGTTTCGTCTTCGACGATCACAATCTGAGGCATTGATTCGATACTCTCGACGGTC
>NZ_JBIVHR010000093.1:4592-23110 GCF_044749305.1 Pseudomonas sp. NPDC089534
AACATCAGCCGGGCTGTCGATGGTGATTTGTCCATAATGCTCTTCAACGATGGAATAGACCAGTGCAAGGCCCAGGCCGGTGCCTTCGCCGGGGTCCTTGGTGGTGAAGAAAGGTTCGAACAATCGGTCCATGATGCTCGACGGGATGCCGCTGCCTTCGTCTTCCACGATCAGGTCGACCGTGTGTTCATAGGCTTCGCTCCTGACCCGCACCGCACTGCCGGCAGGCGAGGCGTCACGGGCGTTGGACAGCAGGTTGATCAATACCTGGGCGAGCCGCTGCGGGTCGCCTTCGACCCAATGGTCCGGGTCGCACAGGTTGAAGAACTGGACTTCGAAGTTGCGTCGGTTCAAGGCTAGAAGACCGATGGCGTCCTGCGCCACTTCCGCCAGACAGACGGGTTCGTCGCTGTGCTGATGGCTGCCGGCGTGGGCGAAGCTCATCAGGGACTGGACGATGCGCGACACGCGTTTGGTCTGTTCGAGGATCTGGCCGCTGATTTCCGTCAGTTCGCCGTCCTCTTCGCGCTCCTCGCGCAGGTTCTGCGCCAGGCAAGCGATGCCGGTGATCGGGTTGCCGATTTCGTGGGCCACGCCGGCCGCCAGGCGCCCGATGCTGGCCAGGCGCTCGGAGTGCACCAGCTTGTCTTCGAGCATCTGGGTTTCGGTCAGGTCTTCGACCAGCAGCACCAGGCCGCTGTTGCCCGGCGCCAACGGCTCGTCGATCGCCGCCTTGTGCAGGTTCAGCCAGCGGGTCTGGCCGTCGAGGGCCAGGTGCTGCTTGTGCAGGTGCTCGTCCGGCACGTTGATGAAGCCTTGCAGCAGTTCCTTCCACGGGTTGGCGATGGTCGCCAGGCGTGAGCCGACCACGCGCTGCGCCGCGATGCCGGTCAGTTCTTCCATGGCCTTGTTCCACATCAGGATTTCCTGATCCTTGGCCAGCGAGCAGACGCCCATCGGCAGTTCCTGCAGGGTCTGGCGGTGGTAGCGGCGCAGGGCGTCGAGCTCGGCGGCCAGCCCGGTGAGGCGCGAGTGGTAGTCCTCGAGGCGGCTTTCGATGAAGTGGATGTCTTCGGTGACGTAGTTTTCGCCGCCGGCCTTGTAGGGCAGGAAGGTTTCCACCATGTCCTGGGCCACGCTCGGCCCCATCAGGCCGGACAGGTTGGCTTCGATGCGGTCGCGCAGGCGGCGCAAGGCATAGGGGCGGCGCTCGTCGAACGGCAGGTAGAGGTCGCGCAGGGCCTGCTCGACTTCCTTCTGCGCCGCCTTGGCGCCCAGCGGCTTGGCCAGTTGCGTGGCGAACTCCTGCGGCGAGGCGGCGTGCAGTTCCCGGCGTTGCGGACGGCGCACGTTGTCCACGGCGCAGGCCTCGGCGGCGCTGGCCTCTTCGGGGCTGGCGTTGGTGAACAGCGAGATCAGGGTGAACATCAGGACGTTGGCGGCCAGCGAGGCGATGGCCGCCATGTGCCAGCTGGTGTCGTCCAGCACGTAGATCATGTTCAGCAGCGGGATGTAGAAGCCCTGCAGGTTGCCGACCAGCGGCAGCAGCATGGTCACCACCCACACCAGGATCCCCGCCAGCAGGCCGGCGATGAAGCCGCGGCGGTTGGCGGTCGGCCAGTACAGCACCGACAGCACGCCGGGCAGGAACTGCAGGGTGGCGACGAAGGCCACGATGCCGAGGTTGGCCAGGTCCTGGCCCGGGCCGAGCATCAGGTAGAAGCAGAAGCCGGCCATGATGATCGCGACGATCAGCGCCCGGCGCGTCCACTTCAGCCAGCGGTAGATGTTGCCTTCGGCGGGCGGCTGGTAGAGCGGCAGCACCAGGTGGTTGAGCGCCATCCCGGACAGGGCCAGGGTGGTGACGATGATCAGCCCGCTGGCCGCCGACAGGCCGCCGACGTAGGCCAGCAGCGCCAGTGCCTTGCTGTCGGCGGCGATGCCGATGCCGAGGGTGAAGTATTCGGGGTTGGTGGTGGCGCCCAGCTTGAGCCCGGCCCAGAGGATCAGCGGCACCGCCAGGCTCATCAGCAGCAGGAACAGCGGCAGGCCCCAGCTCGCGCTCACCAGCGAACGCGGGTTGAGGTTCTCGGTGAAGGTCATGTGATACATGTGCGGCATCACGATGGCCGAGGCGAAGAACACCAGCAGCAGCGTGCGCCACGGGCCTTCCTGCAGCGGCGTGTGCAGGGCGGCGAGGGCGGTCTGGTTCTGCAGCAGCCACAGTTCCAGCTGCTGCGGGCCGTCGAACACGCCGTACAGCGCGTACAGGCCGACGCCGCCGAGGGCCACCAGCTTGATCACCGATTCGAAGGCGATCGCGAACACCAGGCCTTCGTGCTTCTCGCGGGTGGCGATGTGCCGGGAGCCGAAGAAGATCGTGAACAGGATGATCAGCGCACAGAACGCCAGGGCCACGCGGTTCTGCACCGGTTCGCCGGTGAGGGTGCCGATGGAGTCGGCCACGGCCTGGATCTGCAGCGCCAGCAGCGGCAGGACGCCGATCAGCATGAAGATCGTGGTCAGCGCGCCGGCCCAGGTGCTGCGGAAGCGGAAGGCGAACAGGTCCGCCAGCGACGACAGCTGATAGGTGCGGGTGATCTTGAGGATCGGGTACAGCAGCACCGGCGCCAGCAGGAACGCGCCGGAGACCCCCAGGTAACTGGACAGGAACCCGTAGCCGTACTGATAGGCCAGGCCGACCGTGCCGTAGAACGCCCAGGCGCTGGCATAGACCCCCAGCGACAGGGTGTAGGTCAGCGGATGGCGAATGATCGCCCGCGGGATCATGCCCCGTTCGCTGATCCAGGCCACGCCGAACAGCACCGCCAGGTACGCGGCGCTGATCAGGATCATCTGGGTCAGGCTAAAGCTCATCGGCATCTTTTTGGCTCTGCAGGATGAAGGTCACGACGATCAGGATCAGCCACAGCAGATAAGGGCGATACCAGGCGCCCGTGGCGTCGATCCACCAATCCATGATGGCCGGCGAAAACAGGTAGATCCCCACGACCAGAAGCAGGACCAAGCGATAGATGTACATCCCGGCCTCTCTTTTTTATGCGCGTGCCCGAAAACGTGCGGCGATGGTAACGGATGGGCGCGCCACTGCAAGTGCCGTCACAGCAGTTGCGCCTCGGGCAATGTCAGTGTGCGCGGGATTTTCGTGGCGTCCCAGTGGGCGCAGCCCCAGGCCAGCAGTTCCTGCGGGGCGGCGTCGGCCAGTTCCGGGCCGGGCTCCTGGCCCAGCGCCCGCAGGGCCCTGAGCAGCAACGGCGTGGCCTGGTCGGCGGCCAGCGGCGGGGAGCGGTAGGACTTGCCGAGCTTGTTGCCGTCGGGCTGGGTGATCAGCGGCAGGTGCAGGTAGCGCGGCTGCCGCAGGCCCAGCAGTTCCTGCAGGTAGAGCTGGCGCGGTGTGGAGTCGAGCAGGTCGGCGCCGCGCACGATGTCGGTGATGCCCTGCCAGGCGTCGTCCAGCACCACGGCCAGTTGGTAGGCGTAGAGGCCGTCGCGGCGGCGGATCACGAAATCGCCGACGTCGCGGCCCAGGTGCTGGCGGAACTCGCCCTGCACGCGGTCGGTGAAACGGTACTCCAACTCCGGCACGCGCAGGCGGATCGCCGCGTCCTCCTGGCCATGGCCGGCATTGCGGCACAGCCCCGGGTAGATGCCGCCGTACGGCTCCAGTTGCTTGCGCGAGCAGGTGCAGGCGTAGGCCAGGCCTTGATTGAACAGGCGGTTGAGCACTTCGGCGTAGGCGTCGTGGCGGTCGCTCTGGCGCACCATCTCGCCGTCCCATTCGAAACCGTAGCGCTCCAGGGCCTTGAGGATCGCCGCCTGGGCGCCCGGTTCTTCCCGGGGCGGGTCGAGATCCTCCATGCGCACCAGCCAGCGGCCGCCGACCGAGCGCGCATCCAGATAGGACGCGAGGGCGGCCACCAGCGAGCCGAAGTGCAGGTGGCCGCTGGGGGTGGGGGCGAAGCGGCCGATGTAGGCGGGGGAGGACGTGGCGGTCATGGGAATGGCGATACGGGGTCTGGGCTCGCGGCGACTCGCTGCGGGAGCGGGCTTGTCTGCTGATGCGATGTTTCGTTCAGCATAGGACGGGACTGACGCCGCGCTGTCGCAGGTTCAGGAGCGGAAACGAAAACGGAGCGTTCGCACGCTCCGTTCTCTGCTCGGGCCGGGATTACTTGCCGACCTGTTTTTCCTTGATTTCCGCCAGGGTCTTGCAGTCGATGCACAGGTCGGCGGTAGGACGGGCCTCGAGGCGCTTGACGCCGATCTCGATGCCGCAGGACTCGCACCAGCCGTACTCTTCGTCCTGGATCAGTTCGAGGGTCTTGTCGATCTTCTTGATCAACTTGCGCTCGCGGTCGCGGGCGCGCAGCTCGAGGGCGAACTCTTCTTCCTGGCTGGCACGGTCGGCCGGATCCGGGAAGTTGGCAGCCTCATCCTTCATGTGGTCTACCGTCTTGTCGACCCCTTCCATCAGCTCTTTTTTCCAGCTCATCAAAAGCTTGGTGAAGTGAGCGCGCATGGGGGCGCCCATGTACTCCTCGCCTTCGGCCGGAACGTAAGGTTCGAAACCGCTGATCGTCGGTTGTTGCTTTGCTTGGGTGGGCATGAATGGACCGCCTCTACTCTTGTAATCCATTGCGCAGGATTGCTCCATCACCGACACCTGCCGGCCCTGCGGCTGCAAGCGGGCGAACTTACCAGATCAATTCGGCCCGCGCCACTCCCGGATGTCGAGCCCGCAGCCGGTGGCGTCTGCAAATGTTTGCCAGGCCATGTCCGTTGGTGCTGGAGACCTGATCAATCACTGATTTTAGTCAATCCTGGAGCATACGTATGGCTCGTTACAGTCCAGAGTCTCAGAGGTTCTGACCGCTGCGGGTTCTCGACCGTTCCGCGACGTGGGTAAAATCGCTTCTTTTCCCTGGGAAGCAAGGCCGATGGCTCAGTCCTACAGCGCGCGCAGTCGTGCGATCGAACCGTTTCATGTCATGGCGCTGCTGGCGCGGGCCAACGAGCTCCAGGCCGCCGGCCACGACGTGATCCACCTTGAGATCGGCGAGCCGGACTTCACCACCGCCGAGCCGATCATCCGCGCGGGGCAAGCGGCGCTGGAGGCAGGGAAAACCCGCTACACCGCCGCCCGGGGCATTCCCGAGCTGCGCGAGGCGATCGCCGGCTTCTACCGCCAGCGCCATGGCCTGGACATCGATCCGCAGCGCATTCTGATCACGCCCGGCGGCTCCGGCGCCCTGCTGTTGGCCAGCGCCCTGCTGGTGGATCCGGGCAAGCATTGGCTGCTGGCCGACCCCGGCTATCCGTGCAACCGGCATTTCCTGCGCTTGGTCGAAGGCGCGGCGCAACTGGTGCCGGTCGGCCCCGAGGTGCGCTATCAGCTGACGCCGGATCTGGTCGACCGCCATTGGGACCACGACAGCGTCGGCGCGCTGGTCGCCTCGCCGGCCAACCCGACCGGCACGGTGCTGAGCCGCGACGAGCTGGCGGCGCTGTCCGCGGCGGTCAAGGCGCGCCACGGCCATCTGGTGGTGGATGAGATCTATCACGGTCTGACCTACGGCACCGATGCGGCCAGCGTCCTGGAAGTGGATGACAGTGCTTTTGTCCTGAACAGTTTTTCCAAGTATTTCGGCATGACCGGTTGGCGCCTCGGCTGGCTGGTGGCGCCGCAAGCGGCGGTCGGCGAGCTGGAGAAGCTTGCGCAGAACCTCTACATCAGCGCCCCGAGCATGGCCCAGCAAGCCGCGCTGGCCTGCTTCGAGCCGGACACCATCGCCATCCTCGAAGAGCGCCGCGCCGAGTTCGGCCGTCGCCGGGATTTCCTGCTGCCGGCGCTGCGCGAATTGGGCTTCAACATCGCCGTGGAGCCGGAAGGGGCGTTCTACCTGTACGCCGACATCAGCCGGTTCGGCGGGGATGCCTTCGCGTTCTGCCGGCATTTCCTCGAGACCGAGCATGTGGCGTTCACGCCGGGGCTGGACTTCGGCCGTCATCAGGCCGGCCATCACGTGCGGTTCGCCTACACGCAAAACCTTGCGCGCCTGCAGGAAGCCGTGGACCGGATCGCCCGCGGCCTGAAGAGCTGGCAAGGCTGATGCGCTTTCATCCTCCCCTCGAAGAGGCGCGGCTGATCCGGCGCTACAAGCGGTTTCTCGCCGATGTCGAGACGGTCGGCGGTGAGTCGCTGACTCTCCACTGTCCGAACACCGGCTCGATGCTCAATTGCCAGGTGGAGGGCGGGCAAGTCTGGTTCAGCCGCTCCAACGACCCCAAGCGCAAGCTGCCCGGCACCTGGGAGATCGGCGAAACCCCACAGGGCCGGCTGTTCTGCGTGAACACCGGGCGGGCCAATGCCTTGGTCGAGGAGGCGTTGCAGACGGGAGTCATCCGCGAGCTGAACGGGTTTACCGCGCTCAAGCGCGAAGTGCCTTATGGGCAGGAAAAGAGCCGGATCGATTTCCGTCTCGACTACCCGGACGGGCCGGCCTATGTGGAAGTCAAAAGCGTCACCCTGGGCTTCGACGGCACGGCGGTGGCGGCGTTTCCCGACGCGGTGACCGAACGCGGCGCCAAGCACCTGCGGGAGCTGGCGCACCTGGCCCGGGACGGCATCCGGGCGGTGCAGCTGTATTGCGTCGCGCTCACCGGCATCGAAGCGGTGCGTCCGGCCCGCGAAATCGATCCGGGCTACGCCGATGCGCTGCGCGAAGCCGTGGCCTGCGGGGTCGAGGTGCTGGCCTATGGCGTGCGGCTGGATCATGAGCAGATGCTGATCGACCGCCGGCTGGATGTCTTGCTCGACGGCTAGAGGTCGATCCACAACCCTTGGGCGTCTTCGCGGCAAGGGATGGCGGTCAGCGCCTGCCCGGCGCAGGGGCCGGAGACGCACTCGCCGTCCTCGATCAGAAACAGCGCGCCGTGGGTGGCGCACTGGATCAGGCTGTTGCTGGGGTCGAGAAACCGGTCCGGGTGCCATTCCAGCCCCACGCCCCGGTGTGGGCAGCGATTGAGATAGACGTAGGCCCGGCCGCTGCGGCGCACCGCAAACAGCTTCTTTCCGTCGATATCGAAACCGCGGCTGCCGGCCTCGGCCAGCTCGGCGCCCGCGCACAGAAACTTCATGGCTATCCTCAAGTGTCGGCTCGTGTCCGGATGTGTCCGAGCTTGACGTTCAAATGCAAACAATTATCAAATGGCCGCCTTCGTCCGCCGCGCGGCGACCTGGTGCCGAGGATACTTGGCCTGCCGTCCCGATGCCCGGAAAAACCTGTTCAAGGAAGCTGTTCATGCGCCTGAGTACCCGCGTTGCCGTGCTGTGTGTCGGACTGTTCGTCAGCCACCAGGCTGCGGCGGCGGAGTCGCCGCAACGTTGGGTCAGCGCCGGCGGCGCCTTGTCGGAGTGGGTCAGCGCATTGGGCGGCGAGGCCCGGCTGGTGGGCGTCGACACCACCAGTCAGCACCCGGAATCCCTCAAGGCGCTGCCGAGCATCGGCTACCAGCGCAGCCTGTCGGCCGAGGGGATCCTGAGCCTGCGTCCGCAGATCCTCATCGGCACCGAAGAAATGGGCCCGCCGCCGGTGATTTCCCAGGTGCGCAGCGCCGGCGTCCAGGTGGAGCTGTTCTCGGCCCAGCCTGACCTGCCGACCCTGGAAAAGAACGTCACCCGCCTGGGCGCGTTGCTGGGGGCCGATGAGCAGGCCGCGCAGCAACTGCACAGTTATCAACAGCAACTGGATGCGCAAAAGCAGCGTGTGGCCGTTGCGCAGGCACAGCAGAAGGCACCGGGTGTGCTGCTGATCCTGGGGCATGCCGGCGGCAAGCCGCTGATCGCCGGCAAGGACACCGCCGCCGACTGGATGATCCAGTCGGCCGGCGGGCGTAACCTGGCGACCCAGACTGGCTACAAGCCGTTCTCCGTGGAGTCGCTGGCCGGTCTCGACCCTGACGTGCTGGTCTTCGCGGACCGCGCACTGACCGGCGAGGCGGCGAAGGCGGCACTGTTCAAGGAAAACCCGATCCTCAACGCCAGCCGTGCGGCCAAGGCCGGGCGGGTGCTGGAGCTGGATCCGACGTTGCTGGTCGGCGGGCTCGGGCCGCGTTTGCCGGCGGCGTTGAAAGCCTTGTCCGATGGTTTCTACCCGGCCAAGGGCGGGCAATGAATCCTGTGGTCAAACCCCGCGGCCTGTTCATCGGCCTGATCCTGCTGTGCCTGTCGGCGACTTGGCTGTCGCTGGCGCTGGGGCCGGTCAGCCTGCCGTTGCTGGACACGCTGCGTGCGGCCTTGCGCATGATCGGCGTGCCGCTGGCGGCGGACGGGCTGGAGCAGGCAGAACTGATCCTTGGGCAGATCCGCCTGCCGCGCACGCTGCTCGGGCTGGCGGTCGGCGGGGTGCTGGCGCTGTCCGGCGTGGCGATGCAGGGGCTGTTCCGCAATCCGCTGGCCGATCCGGGATTGGTCGGCGTGTCCAGCGGCGCGGCTCTGGGGGCGGCGGTGGCGATTGTCGGCGGTTCGCTGTTCGGTGGATTGCCGGAGTGGTCCGGGCCTTACCTGTTGTCGGCGTGCGCGTTTCTCGGCGGCCTCGGGGTGACGGCCCTGGTGTACCGGTTGGGTCGGCGCAACGGGCAGACCAACGTCGCCACGATGCTGTTGGCGGGGATTGCCCTGACCGCGCTGGCCAGCTCGGCCGTCGGCCTGTTCACCTACCTGGCGGATGACGCGACCCTGCGCACCCTGACGTTCTGGAACCTGGGCAGCCTCAACGGTGCCAGTTACGCCCGGCTGTGGCCCCTGCTGATCATCAGCGCCGGTGTGGCGCTGTGGCTGCCGCGCCGGGCCCGGGCACTGAATGCGCTGCTGCTGGGCGAGTCCGAGGCCGGGCATTTGGGCATCGATGTCGAACGGCTCAAGCGCGAACTGGTGTTCTGCACGGCCCTCGGCGTCGGCGCGGCCGTGGCGGCGGCGGGGATGATCGGTTTCGTCGGCCTGGTGGTGCCGCATCTGGTGCGTCTGTTGGCCGGCCCCGATCACCGGGTGCTGCTGCCGGCGTCGGTGCTGGCCGGGGCGAGCCTGCTGCTGCTGGCGGATCTGGTGGCGCGGCTGGCGCTGGCGCCGGCGGAACTGCCGATCGGTATCGTGACGGCGTTCATCGGGGCGCCGTTCTTCCTTTATCTGCTGCTGCGGGAGCGAGCCTGATGCTGCGTGCGCACAATCTGCACATCCGCCGCGGCCGCAAGACGGTGCTGGCCGACGTCAGCCTGCAACTCGAGCCGGGTGAGGTGCTGGGGGTGCTGGGGCCCAACGGCGCGGGCAAGAGCACCTTGCTCGCCGCCTTGTGCGGCCAGTTGGCGCCCGACGGCGGTGAAGTCCTGCTCGACGGTGAGGCATTGGCGCAGTGGAGCGGCAACCGGCGCGCCCAACGGCTGGCGGTGCTGCCGCAGGTGTCCACCCTGGACTTCGGGTTCCGCGTCGAAGAAGTGGTCGGGATGGGGCGCTTGCCCCATCAGGCCGGACGGGTGCGTGACGATGAAATCATCGCCGAGGCCTTGCAGGCGGCGGATGCCGCGCACCTGAGCGGGCGCAGCTATCTGGCGCTGTCCGGCGGCGAACGTCAGCGGGTGCATCTGGCGCGGGTGTTGGCGCAGCTCTGGCCGGGGCAGGCCGGGCAGACCCTGTTGCTGGATGAGCCGACGTCGATGCTCGACCCGCTGCACCAGCACACCACGCTGCAGGCGGTGCGTGAGTTTGCCGACCGCGGCGCTGCGGTGATGGTGATCCTGCATGATCTGAATCTGGCGGCGCGCTATTGTGATCGCGTATTGCTGCTGGAAAGCGGGCGGCCCGTGGCGCTGGATACGCCGCAGCAGGTTTTGCGGCCGGATTCGCTCAAGGCGGTGTTCGGGCTGGAGGTGCTGGTGCAGGCGCATCCGGAGCGCGGGCACCCGCTGATCATCGCCCGCTGACCGGTTCTTCGAGGTGAAGGCATGCGTGCAATTCTCTTGTTGGCGATCTTGTTGCTCGGCGGCTGCCAGGCGCTGACGCCGCCTCCGGTCACCGGTGATATCCGGGACCTGCGCAGCGGCGAAGCGCTGACGCCCCGCCAGTTGCTGGCGCGTCTGGGTGAGCCGAAACGGATGATCGTCGGCGAGCAGCATGACAATGCCGATCACCATGGAATCCAGCTTTGGCTGCTGCAGAACCTGGAAAGGGAACGTCCCCAAGGCAGCCTCCTGCTAGAAATGCTGGTGCCCGAGCAACAGGGGCGGGTCGATGACGTGCGCAGGTCCGCCGCGCCTCCCGCAGACCTTGCCCAAGCCTTGGCCTGGCAGGACGGATGGGACTGGAGCCTGTACGGGCCGATCGTCCGGTTTGCCCTCGCTCAGCCTTATCCGCTAATGGCGGCCAATCTCGATGCCGCGGAGATCCGGGCGTTCTACCGCGAGTCTCCGGCGTTGAGCGGAACCCGCAGCAACGCTGCACCGGTCAGTAAGCAATTGCTGGAGCAGATCGCCGATTCGCATTGCGGTCTGCTGCCGACCTCGCAAATGCCTGCGATGCTGGCGGTTCAGCAACAGCGGGACCGGCGCATGGCTGCGCGACTGCTGGCGGCGCCCGAGCCTGCGATGCTGTTTGCCGGCGCTTTTCATGCGCGCAAGGATGTCGGCGTGCCGCTGCATGCGCTGGATCTTGGGGCAAAGGAGGCGCCGACTGTGCTGTTGCTGGCGGAGCAGGGCAGCGAGGTGACGGCGTCCATGGCCGACTATGTCTGGTTCACGCCTGGCCGGCCGCCGCAGGACTACTGCGCCGAGATGCGAAAGCAGTTCGGCAGATGACTTTTCCACAGGCAAAAAAAGACCCGGTAAAAACCGGGTCAAATAACCGTGATTAGCCTGATGAGGAGATAATCTGAGAGTCCGAACCAAGGGCCTTTCAGAATATCGACCGGTCTCGCGACCAGTTGTGATAATCATAGCGATTCTCATTACCAAGTCAACAGGCCTTTTGCGATTTCTTTTTCCTTGTCTGGAAAATGGCCGAAAAGCCCCGGAAACAGGGGACGTCAGCTTGGGGTGTGAAACGCGGCGAGTTGCTGGTTGAGCTGGTCGATGCGTCGCGCCATGCTTTCGATCAGGCTGTGGGCGATCTTGGGGTTGGTGCGCGTCATGCTGAGAAACTGGTCGCCGGGAATCAGCATCACGGTGCTCGCCTCACGGGCAATCACTGTGGCGTTGCGTGGTTCGCCGGTGAATACCGCCATCGCCCCGAAGATTTCGTCCCTGGGCACATCGCCCACCTTATGCCCGTCGACAAAGGCTTCGGCATGCCCTTCGATGATCACGAACACATGGTCGGACAGATCGCCCTGACGGATCAGCACATCCCCGGCCTGAACCCGTTTGAATCCATTGGTGCTGCGGAATTCGCGGGGTTTCAGCTCGGCGACGGCGTGGGCCAGCAAGGCGGTCTGGCCCAGCAGGTAGCGCAGGAGCAGTTCGGCCTTCGGCGGCTCCGAGCAAATGTGCTGGAACACATCGTTTCGCCGGTACGGCATCAGGCTCAGCGGGCCGTCTGCGCATAGCCGCAGATCCATCCATTCCGGGCCTTGCTGCAAGCCGATCAGATCGCCCTCATGCCAATAGAACAGTGCCCGTGCGCCGAGGCAGCCATTGACCACGCCTTGAGTCAGCAGGAACAGTTGGTCGCCCGGCAATTGCGCCATCAGATCGTCCGCCGACTCCAGCTCCAGCGCCGGTCCGCTGGGCGCAAGTCCTGCGAGCCATTGCGCCGGCAGGTTCTGCAGGCGATTGGTCAATGCTTCGGCGTAGGCCGACTGATCCCCGAGCAAGTACATGGCGGCAGGTGCCCGTTCAATTCTTGTGGCGGGAGGAAATGGCTTCGAGCTGTTTGTTCAGAGCGTCCTTGCGCTCGGCGGGGATGTCGTTCCAGTGCACATCCATCAACGCCCCTTCGATCGCATACAGCAACACCTTCGACGCCCGGAACCCGCGGGTCCGCACGGCACGGTAAGCGTCCACTGCGCCCAGGCGGCGCAGATCCGAGGCGCTGTGGATGCCCACGGCATGCAGCCATTGCGCCGACGTCTTGCCAAGATTCTTCAGGTGTTGCAGTTCATCATTCATCAAGCCTCCTTGCGACGGCCGAATGGTGCGTGGGCAATCTTCTCAGGAGTGTAGCCATCAGTAGGAAAAGCGTGGTTCGTTGGTCGGATTGGGCGCAAACGCTTCTAAGCGTCGGCTGATTTTTTCGTCAGAAACAACGATTGACCCATGGCGTGGGGGCAGGGAGGAGCTGTCGGCACACAGTCCAGCGCAAGGCGGGGGGCGCTGGACGGTTCAGGTGGCGTCAGCGGGTGCGGTAGCGCAGCCGGGTACCGAAATTCATCGACATCAGGATCTCGTCGGCGCTCAGCTCAGGCGGAAAATACGCGCCGGAAATCTGCGCATGGGCCAGGCTGGCGCCTTCCAGCGAGGCGTTGCGAAAGTCGATGCCGCGCAGGTCGGCCGAGCGGAAATAGGCATCGGTGAAGTCAACGCCGTCGGCGTTCAGTTCACGCAGGTCGAGGCCGCGAAAATCGCCGCCCACCATGTCGATCGGCCCGTCCTTCGGGCGCTCCTTGTTGAAGCCTGCGATGTCGTCCTTGTGCAGCAAGGCGTATAGCGGGGTGTCGAGTAGTTTCGGCTGGCTCATGTCAGTTCACCTGTTGGTTTTATGACGCCAGTATAATGCCACTATTTGACGGCCGTGAAGCAAGCGGGGGCTTCACGGCCGAAATAGTTTCTTACAGGCCCGGCAGGCGTTGACGGATCTGCGCCACGACGGTGTCCAGCGTGCCGGATTCATTGGTCTGCACACGCTTGCTGCGCAGGATCTCCTCCGGGGTCAAGGCTTCGCGGTTGGCCTGCTGGGCTTCGATGACGGCCAGGGTCGCGTCGGACGGATCCTTTTGGTCTGCCTGACGAATCGCCAGCCAGTTCTCGATCACGGCTTGCGGTGCGTTGCAGTCCAGGATCAGGAACGGAGCGCCGGTGGCTTCGGCGACGGCGGCCGCACTGTCGCGCTGTTCGCGCTTGAGGTAAGTGGCATCGATCACCACCGGGAAACCTGCTCGCAGGATCACCGCAGCGATTTCATGCAAGCGGTTGTAGGTGGCAACGCTGGCTTCTGGGCTGTAGATGCCGGCCTGGACGTCATTGGCGACGGTCTGCTCGCCGAACAGGCGCTTGCGCTCCACGTCGGAACGCAGGCGCACGGCGCCCAGCGCTTCCACTAGGCGCATGGCGACGTGGCTCTTGCCCACCGCCGATACGCCGTGGGTGATCGCGATGAAGCGCGACGGAATGGTGCTGTAGCTTTCCGCCAGGTTGGCGTAGTTGCGGTACTGGCGCAGGGTGGTGGCGCGCTGCACCGGGGTGGCGTCGGCCGGCATGCTGAACAGCGACACTTTGGCGCGGACCAGGGCGCGGTAGGCCTTGTAGAAGTTCAGGACTTCCAGGCCCTGGTAGTCGCCGGTCAGCTCCAGGTACTGACTGATGAAACGGCGGGCCAGGGACTTCAGGCCACGGTCTTCCAGGTCCATCGCCAGGAAGCCGGTGTCGGCGTAGACGTCGGTGAAGCGGAACGGCTCGTTGAACTCGATGCAGTCGAAGATCACGACCTTGCCGTCGATCACGGTGGCGTTGCCCAGGTGGATGTCTCCGTGGCATTCGCGGGTGTAGCCCTCGGCCTTGCGCTGGGCGAACAGCGGCTTGAGGCGCTCGAAGCTGGTTTCGGCCCAGTCCTGGAGGGCTTCCAGCTGCAGCAGGTCGTTCTTGTCGCTGAGGAACGGGCGGATCTGTTCGAAGTTCTGCCGGACCGGCGCCATCACGCTGTCCGGGGTGCCGGCGTCATGCTCGGCCGGGACTTTCGGCGCGTTGAGGTGGAAGCGGGCGATCTGCTCGGCCATCTCGTCGATGTGCGAAGTGGTCAGTTCGCCGTTGGCCTGCAGGGTGCTGAGCAGGCCGGACTGCGGGAACTGGCGCATCTTCAGCACGTATTCGATGGCCGGGCCGTCGCCGCCCAGTTGCGGGCTCTCGACGCTGCCGGTGACCGGCAGGACTTCCAGGTACAGATCGTCGGTCAGGCGCTGGTTCAGCCGCAGCTCTTCGCCGCAGAAGTGCTCGCGCGATTCGAGGCTGGTGAAGTCGAGGAAGCCGAAGTTCACCGGCTTCTTCACTTTATAGGCGAACTGGCCGGTGAGCAGCACCCACGAAATGTGGGTTTCGATGACCTGGAACCCTTCGACGGGGTGCGGGTAGAGGGCCGGGTTTTGCAGGGCAGCGATCAGGGACTGGCTCACAGGTGATCCTTCAGAGTCTGGGGGGGGATTCGAGGCGGTCATTATGGCCGCTCGCCCGCCCGACGCAAACCTCGGAGCGCTCCTGTTGAGTATGAATAAAGTGCGTATAATCCGCCGCCATGACACGTACCCGATCCCCCCGCACCCCGAAAAAACCACCCTCCCAGGGCCTTCGCCCATGGCTGGGCTGGGCCCTTAAACTCAGTCTGGTCGGCCTTGTGGTGCTGGCCGGCTTTGCCGTGTACCTCGATGCCGTGGTGCAGGAGAAGTTCTCCGGCAAGCGCTGGACGATCCCGGCCAAGGTGTATGCGCGGCCGCTTGAGCTGTTCGTCGGGCAAAAGCTGAGCAAGGACGATTTCCTCACCGAACTCGACGCCCTCGGCTACCGCCGCGAAAGCGTCAGCAACGGCCCCGGTGCGGCGTCGGTCAACGGCAACACCGTCGACCTGAATACCCGCGGCTTCCAGTTCTACGAAGGGCTGGAAAAACCGCAGCCGGTGCGTGTGCGGTTCTCCGGCGACTACGTGGCCGAACTGTCGGCGACCAACGGTTCGAAACTGTCCGTGGTGCGCCTGGAGCCGCTGCTGATCGGCGGGATCTACCCGAAAAACCTCGAAGACCGGATCCTGATCAAGCTCGATCAGGTGCCTCCGTACCTGCTGGAAACCCTGGTGGCCGTGGAAGACCGGGATTTCTACAGCCACTGGGGCGTGTCGCCGAAATCGATCGCACGGGCGGTCTGGGTCAACACCTCCGGCGGCAAGATGACCCAGGGCGGCAGTACGCTGACCCAGCAGTTGGTGAAGAACTTCTACCTCACCAACGAACGCAGCCTGACCCGCAAGCTCACCGAAGCCATGATGGCGATGCTGCTGGAACTGCACTACGACAAGAAGGAAATCCTTGAGGCGTACCTCAACGAGGTGTTCGTCGGCCAGGACGGTCAGCGTGCGGTGCACGGTTTCGGTCTGGCCAGCCAGTTCTTCTTCGGCCAGCCGCTGTCCGAGCTGAAGCTGCATCAGGTCGCGCTGCTGGTGGGCATGGTCAAGGGGCCGTCCTACTACAACCCGCGCCGCAACCCGGAGCGGGCGCTGGAACGGCGCAATCTGGTGCTCGATGTGCTCGAGCAGCAGGGCGTCGCTTCCGCCGAGCAGATCGAGGCGGCGAAGAAAATGCCGCTGGGCGTGACCACCCGCGGCAAACTTGCCGACAGCTCGTTCCCGGGCTTCATCGATCTGGTCAAGCGTCAGCTGCGCGAAGACTACCGCGACGAAGACTTGACCGAAGAAGGCCTGCGGATCTTCACCAGCTTCGACCCGATCCTGCAGATGAAGGCCGAAGCGTCGGTCAACGACACCTTCAAGCGTCTGTCCGGCCGCAAAGGCTCCGATGACGTGGAAGCGGCGATGGTCGTGACCAACCCGGAAACCGGCGAGGTCCAGGCCATGATCGGCAGCCGCCAGGCGAGCTTCGCCGGCTTCAACCGGGCGCTGGATGCGGTGCGGCCGATCGGTTCCCTGATCAAGCCGGCGGTGTACCTGACCGCGCTGGAGAAGCCGAGCCAGTACACGCTGACCAGTTGGCTGTCGGACGAATCCTTCTCGGTGAAGGGCGCGGACGGACAGGTCTGGAAACCGCAGAACTATGACCGCCGTTCCCACGGCACCGTGTTCCTTTATCAGGGGCTGGCGCATTCCTACAACTTGTCCACAGCTCGTTTAGGTCTCGCCATCGGCGTGCCGAATGTCTTGAAGACGCTCGGGCGACTGGGCGTGAACCGCGAGTTCCCGGCCTTCCCGTCGATGCTGCTGGGTGCCGGCGGCATGACGCCGATGGAAGTGGCGACCATGTACCAGACCCTGGCCAACGGCGGTTTCAACACGCCGATGCGCGGGATCCGCAGCGTATTGACCGCCGAGGGCGAGCCGCTCAAGCGCTACCCGTTCCAGATCGAGCAGCGCTTCGATCCGGCCTCGATCTACCTGATCCAGAACGCCATGCAGCGGGTCATGCGTGAAGGCACCGGCAGTTCGGTCTATAACGTGTTGCCCAAGACCCTGACGCTGGCCGGCAAGACCGGCACCAGCAACGACTCGCGCGACAGCTGGTTCGCCGGTTTCAGCCAGGATCTGCTGGCGGTGGTGTGGCTCGGCCGCGACGACAACGGCAAGACGCCGTTCACCGGCGCCACCGGTGCGCTGCAGGTCTGGACCAGTTTCATGCGCAAGGCCGATCCGCTGCCGCTGGACATGCCGCAGCCGGACAACGTGGTGCAGGCCTGGGTCGATTCGCGCTCCGGCCAGGGTTCCGACGCGAACTGCCCGGGCGCGGTGCAGATGCCGTATATTCGCGGTAGCGAGCCGCCACCCGGTGCCGCCTGCGCGGGCGAAAGCCCGACGCCCGCCGAGTCGGTGATGGATTGGGTCAAGGGCTGGATGAACTAAGCAAAGAGGGATTCAAGTGAACAAGTGGTTGATTCCGGCGGTGACTGCCGTGGCATTGCTCAGCGGTTGCTCCACTGTGCAGCGTGGTTCGATTCCGGTTGTGGATTCCGGCACCGCCGTGTCCAACAGCGAGCGCATTTCGGCCAATGGCGGTTTCCGGCAGACGACTGTGAAGCGGCCGGTGCAGAGCCAGTCCCAGGCCATTCCGCAGGGCGACACCGGTGTGGTGGTGATGGTGCCGGGCGGCGCCGCGACCTCGACGCCGATCAGCACCTCGCCGATCGTTCCGGGCCCGGCGTCCGGCGGCATCACGCCGGGGCCGTACAACCCGGCGCCGGTGGAGTCCGCGCCGATCAGCTCCGGCAGCTACAGCATGCCTTCGGCCCCGAGCGGCATTCCTTCGGCCAGCAGCGGTGGCCTGTCCGCCGATGAGCAGTTGGACGGCCCGGTGCTCGCGCTGTTGACCACCGCCCAGCAGCAACAGGCCGGCGGCGACCTCAACGGCGCCTCTTCCAGCCTGGAGCGCGCGCAGCGCGTGGCGCCGCGTGAACCGCAAGTGCTCTACCGCCTGGCTCAGGTGCGCATGGCGCAAGGCGATGCGCCACAGGCCGAACAGTTCGCCCGCCGCGCCTTGACGATGGCCAACGGTCGTCCGGACCTGCAGGCCAACCTGTGGGAACTGATCGCCCAGGCCCGCGAGAAGCAAGGTGACGCCTCCGGCGCCGCGCTGGCCCGTCAGAAATCCCGGGTCTCGCTGTGATGGACGTTCGCCTCCCAAAAGTCGCCGATCAGTTGCTGCTGATCGAGCGCGAGCTGCGTGCGCAAGGGTGGTGGGACGAAACGCCGCCGTCCGTCGAGGCCCTGAGCAGCGTCGAGCCGTTTTCCGTCGATACCCTCGAGTTCGAGCAATGGCTGCAATGGATCTTCCTGCCGAGGATGAAGGTCATCCTCGAGCAGGACCTGCCGCTGCCCAATGCGTCGGGAATCCAGGAAATGGCCGAGATGGTCTTCGCCCAGCGCAATGTGCAGGGCAAGGACCGGCAACTGCAGGTGCTGCTCAAAGAGTTCGACCTGCTGATCTCCGCTTCGCGTTGAGCCTGAGACTGCCGGTGGCTACCGGCAGTTTTCCTCGATCTGCTTCTGCGTCTCGGCGATCCTCTCCCGGCGCTGCTCTTCGTTGAGCCGTCGCACCTCTCCCTCCACTTCCTCCCTCAGGCGCGGATTGTTCTGCAGTTGCGCAAGGTTCGTGCGCGCCTGCTCACAGAACGACTGTAGCTGAGCCTGCTGTTCGGCCACTTGCCGCTTGACCTTTTCATCAATGGCCTTCTGGTCGCCCACGGCGGCGTTGCCGGGTATCGGCGATGGTTTCGGTGCCGGCGGGGAGGGCGTCCGCACGGTGGTGGAGGGCTGTCCCTGCGGAGGCTGCGCATCGAAGTGCGTGACGCCTTGAGCATCGACCCATGTGTAGATCTGACCGGCCATGCACCAGGGGCTGAGGCCGATCAGCAGACTGACGAGAAGCGTTCGCATGCTGATTCCTTGGCAAAACTGCGCAATTGGAGCTAACAGAGTAGCTCTTTACAGGTTTTTTCTTGCGTTCTCATGTATTTACCCACAATTAAGCATATAGACGGCTTTGACGACGGCATCGGGTTCATCAACGAGAAGTTTTCGCGCGCTGCCA
>NZ_JBIVHR010000094.1:0-23029 GCF_044749305.1 Pseudomonas sp. NPDC089534
TCCGTGAAGTTGACGCGCAGTATAGCGACAGGCCCTAGACCGGCAAAGCGCCTGCGGTGCCCGATGGTCACTGAAAATGGGTAGAATGCGGTTTTTTTCCAGTTGCGGGGGTGCGCGTTGCGCGAAATCGTCCTGATTAACATCACAGGGTCCGACCGTCCGGGTCTGACCGCGGCCATTACCGGCGTTCTGGCCCAGGGTGGCGTTAACATCCTCGACATCGGTCAGGCGGTGATCCACGACACCCTGTCGTTCGGCATCCTGGTCGAGATCCCCGACAGCGAACAGGGCAAGTCCGTGCTCAAGGACATCCTGTTCAAGGGCTACGAGCTGGATCAGCAGGTGCGTTTCACCCCGGTGTCCGAAGCGGACTACCAGCAGTGGGTGGGCAACCAGGGCAAGCAGCGCCACATCGTCACCCTGCTGACCCGCAAAGTGACCGCCGGCCAGTTGCAGGCCGTGAGCTCGATCACCGCCAGGTACGGCCTGAACATCGACCACATCGACCGCCTGTCCGGGCGCATGCCGCTGGACACCCCGGACGACAAGGGCAAGGGCTGCATCGAGTTCTCCGTGCGCGGCGAGGCGGCCGACCCGCAGGCGCTGCGCGCCGAGTTCCTCAGCGTGGCGCAGGAGCTGAACGTCGACATCGCCTTCCAGGAAGATTCGCTGTTCCGCCGCAACCGTCGCCTGGCGGTGTTCGACATGGACTCGACCCTGATCGAGGCCGAAGTCATCGACGAACTGGCCAAGGCCGCCGGCGTCGGCGACCAGGTGTCGGCGATCACCGAGCGGGCGATGGCCGGCGAGCTGGACTTCCGGGCAAGCTTCAAGGAGCGCCTGGCGCTGCTCAAGGGCCTGGACGTCAGCGTGCTGGACGCCATCGGCGCCTCGCTGCGCCTGACCGAAGGCGCCGAAACCCTGTTCGCCGAGCTCAAGCGCCTGGGCTACAAGACCGCGATCCTGTCCGGCGGCTTCACCTACTTCGCCAAGCAGCTGCAGGCCAAGCTCGGCATCGACTACGTGTTCGCCAACGAACTGCAGGTGGTCGACGGCAAGTGCACGGGCGTGGCGGTCGAGCCGATCGTCGACGCCCAGCGCAAGGCCGACCTGCTCAAGGAACTGGCGCACAAGGAAGGCCTGCGCCTGGAGCAGACCATCGCGGTGGGCGACGGCGCCAACGATCTGCCGATGCTGGCCATCGCCGGCCTGGGCGTGGCGTTCCGCGCCAAGCCGCTGGTCAAGCAGTCGGCCAAGCAGGCGATTTCCACCCTGGGCCTGGACGGCGTGCTGTACCTGTTGGGTTTCCGCGACCGCGACGGGCAGCTCTGACGGGTACGGTGTCAGAAGGGCCTGTGGCGAGGGAGCTTGCTCCCGCTGGGGCGCGAAGCGGCCCTCTTCTTCGCCGGACAGAGAAGAAGGCCCGCTGCGCAGTCCAGCGGGAGCAAGCTCCCTCGCCACAAGGGGTTGATCCCTTTTACAGCGACTTCCACAACGAATCGAAATCCTCTTCGCTCCCGCCGTTCTGCGCAGCCTCCAGCGAGCGGTAGGCGAACTGGTTGAAGCTGTGGGTGCTCGCCACCCGCCTGTCCAGCCCGGCGCGGTGCTCTTCCCCCAACGTGTTGATCAGCACCTTGTTGCCTTCCTGAAACGGCAGCCGCGGCGCCAGCAGCGTCGCCGGCAGGTCGATCGCGCTGATCTGCGGCAGCAGCAGGCCGCGCAGGTAATGGCTGTGGTCGTCCCGGGTGCGCACCAGTTGCAGCCCACAAGGTTGGGCATGGGGCGCCACCAGCTCAATGCCCATCTGCGTGCCGCCGCCGCGCACCTGGCGGATCCAGCGCACCACCGCAATGCTCCAGCCCTGGTTCGCGCTGTCCTGGATGCCGACCATTTCCCCGGCCTGCAGCTCGGCGGGCACCTCCTTGGGCCACGCCAGGCAATAGCCGCCGGGGCTGTGGTTGATCACCGGCAGGGCGTAGGTCGGGTAATGCGGCGGGTTGTCGGCGTCGTCCTCGTCGTCGGCCTGGGGTTCGTAGCGGATCTCCTCATAAGGCAGGAATTCGTCGGCCTTGCCGTGGGGCGCGGCGTCGAAGGCCTGGCTCCAGCTGTCCTTCTCGCTGTTGGCCACGGCCCGGCTGAAGTTCGCCGTGCGTGCGCCGGGGTGCCTGAGCAGCTCGCTGAAGGTGCGCTCGCCCCCCAGGTAGAAATGCAGCGCACTCATGCCGATGCACACGGTGAGGTTGCCCTGGCCGACGGTGCGCTGAAAGCTGCGTTCGGCGGCCTGGCCCCAGGTGGCGTGCAGGTGTTGCAGGCTGTCGTGGCTCAGGCCGGACGGCACCGGCAGCGGGTTCGGTGTGTCGTCGTGCAGCAGGTGAGCCTCGATGGCGTTCACCAGGGGCTGCGGGTCGAAGCCCAGCAGGCCGGGCTGCTGCTCGCTGCGGAACATGCTGCGGTAACGCGGGCCGGCGTCGAGCTCGGCCGAGACGGCGAACAGGCCTTCGCCCGTCACCCCTGGACGCAGCTTCAGCCAGGCGGCCCAAGGCTCCAGCACGTCCCCGAGCCGGGCGATCTGGTTCTGGCGCAATTGGTTGCAGCGGGCGCTGCCCAGCAGCAGGGCGGCGATGTAGGTTTGCTCGACGCTCAGCTCGCCCGTGAGGCTGGCCAGGTCGTCGCGCACCCGCCGATGCTGCAGCTGCAATCCGGCAGCGGTGCCGAACAGTTGATGCAGTTCGAACCACAGCCCCTCCGGCGCCGGGCTGTAGAGCTGAGTGGCGCGCAGCAGTTGGCCCTTGAGCGCATGGGCCGCCCGTTGCAGCGCAGCGCTGAGCAGGGCGGCGCGGTGGTTGGCGTACTTCGGCGCGATCCGCAGGACGATCTGTTTGTAGCCGGTCGCCAGATGGCTCTGCAGGGCCTGGCACAGGTTGCTGATCTTGCGCGAGCGGTCGTCGAGCATGATCGCCTGGTGCAGGAAGTGCCGCTCCAGGTGCTGGCAGACGAAATACACCTCGGGGCGCAGCAGCTCCAGCAGTTGCAGGCGGTTGTCGCTGGGGGTGAGCAACTGGTTCAGCTCGCCCAGTCCCTGATAGAGCTGGCGTGCGGTTTCGCCGATGTTGGCCTTGGGCAGGCCGGCGATCCAGCGCTTGAGGTCGCGCGGGGTGGGGTCGCAGAAGGACAGGCGCAACTGGGTCGGGACAGGGGCCTGCAATTGCGGTTGGAGTCGAGGTTCGCTCATGCCGTGACGGCCTCCGGCGGCGAATGGGGCAATGCCCAGAACTCTAGCAGTTGTGCTCTGCTTCGCCGGTTTGCGGAAGGTTTTTTGCGCCCGGGAGGCGGGCAGGAAGGCGGGGAGGCAGCGGGCGCTGCGCCCCTTCGCACGGTGCGAAAGGGCGCAGGGTCAGGCTCAGGCGTTCGGCAGGGCGAGGGCCTGGCCCATCTGCACCGGCGAACCGGCGGACAGGGATTCGACCCACTTCACCTGATCCGGGCCGAACAGCACGATCGCGGTGGATCCCAGCTTGAAGCGCCCCAGTTCCGCACCTTTTTCCAGGTGGATCGGCGCACGGGCGGCTTCGTCGTAGCGGAAGGTCTTCAGTTCGCGCTTGGGCGGCGTCACCAGGCCGGCCCAGACGGTTTCGATCGACGCGACGATCATCGCGCCCACCAGCACCACGGCCATCGGGCCGCGTTCGGTGTCGAAGATGCACGCCACGCGCTCGTTGCGGGCGAACAGCTCAGGCACGTTCTCGGCGGTGGTCTGGTTGACCGAGAAGATCCGGCCCGGAATGTAGACCATCTCGCGCAGGGTGCCGGCCAGCGGCATGTGCACGCGGTGGTAGTCCTTCGGCGACAGGTAGATGGTGGCGAAGTCGCCGCCCATGAACGGCGCGGCGTTGGCCGTGTCGCCGCCCAGCAGCTCCAGCACGCTGAAGCTGTGGCCCTTGGCCTGGAACACCCTTCCGTGCTCGATCGGGCCGAGCTGGCTGACGGCGCCGTCGGCGGGGCTGAGGATCGCGCCCGGCGTTTCGTCCAGCGGACGCGCGCCGTCCTTGAGGGCACGGGTGAAGAAGGCGTTGAAGTGCTCGTAGGCCGTCACGTCTTCGACCAGCGCCTGGGACATGTCCACCTGATAGCGCTTGGCGAACCAGGTGGTGAAGGCATTCTTGAACCAGCGCACGCGGCACTCGGCGATGCAGCCGGCCAGGCGCGACAGCAGGTGGTGGGGCAGCAGGTACTGGCTGAGGATGAACAAACGCTCTTTCATTGACTGTCCTTAAAAACCTTAAAGCTCGACGGGCGTGTCGGGGTGGTTGCCCCATTCGCCCCAGGAACCGGCGTAGCCCTTGACCCGCGGATAACCGAGGGACTTGGCCACCAGATAGGTGAAGCCTGACCGGTGGTGGGTCTGGCAGTGGGTGATGATCTCTTTGTCCTTGGTGATGCCGAGGCGTTCGAGGATTTCCGGCATGTCGGTGCGGATGCGCAGTTGGCGCGCCCGGTCCATGCCCGCCGTCCACTCGAAGTTGACCGCGCCGGGGATGTGCCCGCCCTTGGCCGCCAACACCTTCTCGCCGGAGTACTCCAGCGGCCCGCGGGCGTCCCAGATCGCCAGGTCGGCGGCGCCGAGGCGGCTTTGCAGGTATTCGCGGGTGGCGGTGGGCTCTTCGTGCAGGGTCAGGGCCACCGGGCCGCCGACCGCCTTCGGCACCTGGATCGACATCGGCGAGCCTTCCGCCAGCCAGGCCGGCAGGCCGCCGTCCAGGTAGTGGTAGTTGCGGTGGCCGATCACGTCGAGCATCCAGATGAAGCGTCCGGCCCAGCCGCCGCCCTCGTCGTCGTAGACCACGTAGACCGCGTCCGGGCGGTGGCCCAGCTCGCCGAACAGCTCTTCGAGCTTGTCCTTGGACGGCAGCAGGCCCGGCGCCGGCAACTGGCCGAGCTGGGTGCGCTTGGGGTCGACGAAGCGTGCGCCGGGAATGTGCCCCTCGGCATAGCGGGCAGGGCTGGTCAGGTCCACCAGGATCAGGTTGGGGGCGTCGAGGCGCGCGAGCAGGTCGCTCGGCTCGATCACCAGCGCCAGGCCAGAGAAGTCAGGCATGTGAGGTCTCCAGAGCACAAAGGGAAACGATTGTAGCCGTCATTGGCTGCGGTGGCTAAAGCTGTGCAGGGCTTTCTCGATGCACTGCGCGGTTTTGCCGAAGGCCTGCACGGTGACGTCGGCGAACGGCCCGCCGCCCTGGTCGGCGACCACGATCATGATCACCCGGCCGTTGTTCACCAGCGAGCGCAGGAACAGGTGCTCGCCGCGGAACAGCGTGCGCAGCGCCGGCGGCAGCAGGGCGGAGAACTGCGCGTTGTTGTCCGGGGTGATCCGCACCTGGGCCTGCTGCGCGAGCAGGCGCTGCAGCACGGTGCTCTGGCTGACCGCGACGTTCAGCGCGGCGGCCTCCGGTGGCAGCCCGGCCGTCTGGTGCACGCGCAGGTTGGAATGGGTGCGGTCGGCCATCAGGATCATCACCCGGCGCATGCCGCTGGCCACCAGGGCGTCGCGGGCGGCGATGGTCAGGTGCATGGCGTTGGTGAAGCGGCTCGGCTCGGCCAGCAGCTCGGCGCATTGCCGGCGCCATTTGGCCAGCTCTTCGGCGCTGGGGGCGGCGGGCGGCAGCAGCCCGGCCGGGACGCGGCGGGTGCCCCAGGGCCAGAGCAGGGACAGGGCGGGGTGCCACAGGTCCGGCATGAAATGCTGGCGTGCGCTGTTGGCGGCCTGCTGGTGCAGTTGCTGCTGCACCTCGTCCATGGGGATCTGCAGATAGAGGCTGGTCAGGTATTGCCAGCGCTCGCTGTGGGGGCTGTCCCAGGCCTGCTGCGCCGACAGCGCCAGGCCGTTGGCCAGCAGCACCGTATTGGCCGGCTGGTTGAGCCAGTGGCGCAGGGTCGGGTCGTCGTCGAGGCGGTTCTGCTGGCGCAGCGGATGCTCGCTGTCGCGGGCGATGCGCAGCACCTTGACCAGTTCGCGCCGCTCGTTGAGCAGCAGCCGGTAACCCTGCTGCACCCAGATCGGCAGGCGCCAGGCATCGACCAGCGCCTGGCCGATCTTCAGCAGGCGCACGCCGAACAGTTGCCGCTCCACGTCGCGGGCCGATTCGCCCTTGTGGATCACCCGCAGTTCCCACTCTTCGAGCAGTTTGGGGTGGGTCAGCGCCAGGGGCCACAGCGGCGACAGGAACAGCAGGCTGCCCCAGTGGATGTCTTGCCACAGCCGCGCCAGGCGGCCGGCGAAGAAGCCGTTGGCCTGTTGCGTGGCGTGCTGGCTGATCATCTGCAGCTGGCGCAGGGCCTGGGGGATCTGCCCGTCGGGCTCGGCGGGCAGGCGCGCGAGCAACTCTTCGGTGCGGGTCAGGCCGAGGCGGTTGATGGCGACTTCGAGGTTCTCCGCAGGCTCGGCCATGCTGCCCAGGGTGTGGCGGTTGGCTTCGCGGATGATGCTCAGGGCCAGCGCGGGGCTGTCCTGCATCAGGTTGGCGATGTCGCGCAGCGAGCTGCGGTTGTCGCGTATCGCCCGGCAGACGCGGTCGTGGGCCGATTGCGGCACCGGCAGGCGGACGCCGTCGAGCAGCTTGACCCAACCGTCGAGGGTGTTCGGTGTTGCGTGTGGGACGTTCGTTTCATTAGCCATGTCGGGACGGGATCTTGATGTGCAAAAGACGCGCCCGGCATGGGCTAAATTGGCTTTTCGCCTGAACTGCCTATAGTCTGGCGCAGTTTTGCCGATAAGTAGAAGAAGAGATTTTTTAACTTCCGAATATGACCTTGAACCCGACTTAAACAAGTACTTTCTATCTATGGCTAAAATTATCGGCATCATCGTCGTATTCGCGAGCGTGCTCGGCGGATACGTGCTTTCCCACGGCAAGATCGCGGCCCTGATCCAACCCTTCGAGGTGATGATCATCGGCGGCGCGGCCCTCGGCGCCTTCCTTCAGGCCAACCCCGGCTACATGACGATGCACGTGTTCAAGAAAGCCTTGGGCATGTTCAGTTCGCGCTTCAGCCACACCTTCTACTTGGAAGTGCTGGGCCTGATCTACGAGATCCTCAACAAGAGCCGCCGCGAAGGCATGATGGCCATCGAAGGCGACATCGAAGACGCCGCCGCGAGCCCGATCTTCGCCAAGTACCCGGCCGTGCTCAAAGACGAGCGCATGACCGCGTTCATCTGCGACTACCTGCGCATCATGTCCTCCGGCAACATGGCGCCGCACGAGCTCGAAGGCCTGTTCGACATGGAACTGTTCAGCCTCAAGGAAGAACTGGAGCACCCGTCCCATGCCGTCAACGGCATCGCCGACGGCATGCCCGGCTTCGGTATCGTCGCGGCGGTGTTGGGTATCGTGGTGACCATGGCCTCCCTGGGCGAAGGCGACCAGAAGTCCATCGGCCTGCACGTGGGTGCGGCGCTGGTCGGTACTTTCTTCGGTATTCTCGCGGCCTACGGCTTCTTCGGCCCGCTGGCCCATTCCCTGGCCCATGACGCCAAGGAAGAGCTGAACGTCTACGAAGCCATCAAGGCCTCGCTGGTGGCTTCGGCCTCCGGCATGCCGCCGTCGCTGGCCGTTGAGTTCGGCCGCAAGGTCCTGTACCCGGCGCACCGTCCGAGCTTCGCCGAGCTGGAACAAGCGGTTCGCGGTCGTTAAGCCATGGAAAACAACCAGCCGATAATCATCAAGCGCGTCAAGCGCTACGGTGGCGGACATCACGGCGGCGCCTGGAAAATCGCCTTCGCCGACTTCGCCACGGCGATGATGGCGTTCTTCCTGGTGCTGTGGCTGCTGTCCACCGCCACCCCCGAGCAGAAGATCGCCATCGCCGGTTACTTCAAGGATCCGGTCGGCTTCTCCGAAAGCGGCACGCCGTACATCATCGACCTGGGCGGCACCCCGACCCTGGCGCCGGAAAACACCCTCAACCCTGAGGTGAAGTCGCAGCCGCAGCCGGACAAGGTCACGGTCGACACCGAGCAGGTCGAGGGCATGGCCGAGCAGGTCGAGAAGGAACGCCTGGAACTGCTGCTGCAGGAACTGCAGAACAAGGTCGAAGAGAACCCGCAGCTGCAGAAGTTCAAGGATCAGATCCTGTTCGAGATCACCCCGAACGGCTTGCGCATCCAGATCATGGACGCCGAGAACCGGCCGATGTTCGACTCGGGCTCCGCGCGCCTGAAGCCGTACTTCGAAGACATCCTGCTGGCCATGGCCGACACCATCAAGGCGGTGCCGAACAAGATCAGCATCAGCGGCCACACCGACGCCAAGCCTTACGTGGGCAACGGCGACTTCGGCAACTGGGAGCTGTCGGCCAACCGCGCCAACGCCGCCCGGCGTGCCCTGGTGGCGGGCAGCTATCCGGAGTCGCAGGTGGCGCGGGTGGTGGGGTATGCCTCGTCGGCGCTGTTCGACAAGGAAAACCCGTTCAACCCGGTCAACCGCCGCATCGACATCGTGGTGCTGACCAAGAAGGCCCAGGCCGCCATCGAAGGCTCGCAGGGTGCCGACCCGGCGAAACCGGCCGACGGCCAGGAAGGCGCCGCACCGGCCACCCCGGCCGATCCGAACGCCTTGCCGGCGGATCAGCAGCCGGTGGCGCCGCACGAGTTGCGCGAACGGCTGAACCTGTTCGACGACCCGTTGCCGAAACCGGCCGAGCCGGGCGCCCATGCGCCGGCACCTGCTCCGGCACCTGCTCCGGCACCGGCGGCGCCCGCCGCCCCCGCGCCGAAGCAGTGACCCACAAAAAAGCCGCGATGATCTCGCGGCTTTTTTGTGTCCGGCGGTTCAGTAGCCGTTGTCGGGCAGGCTGGCGATGATCGAGCGGTAGCTGTTCATCCGCTGCTGCTGGATGCGTCCGTCTTCCAGGGCCTTGAGCAGGGCGCAACCGGGTTCGCGGTCGTGCTTGCAGTCGCGGAAGCGGCAGGTGCCGAGCAGGTCTTCGAACTCGATGAAGCCGGCCTCGACGTCGGCGCGGCTGACGTGGCCCAGGCCGAATTCGCGGATGCCCGGCGAGTCGATCAGCTCACCGCCGCCGGGGAAGTGGAACAGGCGCGCCGTGGTGGTGGTGTGCTGGCCCTGGCCGGACCATTCGGACAGCGGGCCGACGCGGGTCTCCACCTCCGGCAGCAGGCTGTTGACCAGCGACGACTTGCCGACGCCGGACTGGCCGACGAACACGCTGATGCGGCCGTCGAGCAACTGCTGCAGTTGCTCCATGCCGTTGCCGTGGTGGGCCGAGACTTCCAGCACCGGATAGCCGAGGGTGCGGTAGACCGCCAGCAGCGCATTGAGCGCCGGGGCGTTCTGCTCGTCGATCAGGTCGAACTTGTTGAGCAGCAGCAGCGGGCGGATGCCGGCGTGCTCGGCCGCCACCAGGTAGCGGTCGATCAGGTTGGCGTGGGGCTCGGGCAGCGGGGCGAAGACGATGACGATCATGTCGACGTTGGCCGCCACCGGCTTGAGCTGGCCGCGGCTGTCCGGGCGGCACAGTTCGGTGCTGCGCGGCAGCTGCGCGACGATCACGCCGATGCCCTGGTTGCCGGCGCGCCAGACCACCCGGTCGCCGGTCACCAGCGCCGGCAGGTTCGCGCGCAGGTAGCAGCGGAACACCTGGCCGGCCTGGTCGCCGTCGGTCGCCTCGACCTCGACCTGCACACCGAAGTGGGCGATCACCAGACCGTGCTGTTCCGGGCCCAGGTCGCCGCCCTCCAGGGCCTCGACGGCCGAGGACTCGCGTTTGGCGGCGCGGGCGGCGCGCTCGCCCTGGATCTTTTCGATGCGCCAGCTCTGGCGGCGGTTGAGTTGGCGTTTGGCCATGGGTGTTCCGTAATAAAAAGAATGCAGCGAATGGGTAAAACGGCGGCGAGTTTAGCACGCCCGGCCACCCGCCTAGGCTAAACTGCGCACCATTGCTTAGGAGACGAATCATGCAGAACCCGCAGAACCTGATCTGGATCGACCTGGAAATGACCGGTCTGAACCCGGACACCGACGTCATCATCGAAATGGCCACCATCGTCACCGACAGCGACCTGAACACCCTGGCCGAAGGCCCGGTCATCGCGATCCACCACAGTGACGACGTCCTCGCCCGCATGGACGAATGGAACACCCGCACCCACGGCAACTCGGGCCTGACCCAGCGCGTGCGTGAAAGCCGCGTGAGCATGGCCGAGGCCGAAGCCGAAACCATCGCCTTCCTGGAGCAGTGGGTGCCGAAGGGCAAGTCGCCGATCTGCGGCAACAGCATCTGCCAGGACCGTCGCTTCCTGTTCGCCCACATGAAGTCGCTGGAAAGCTACTTCCACTACCGCAACCTCGACGTCTCCACCCTCAAGGAACTGGCCGCGCGCTGGGCGCCGGACGTGCGCGACAGCTTCAAGAAGGGCAGCACCCACCTGGCGCTGGACGACATCCGCGAATCCATCGCCGAGCTGCGCCACTACCGCGAGCACTTCATCAAGTTCTGAGCCGCCGCGGCGAGTCCCTGTGGCGAGGGAGCTTGCTCCCGCTCGGCTGCGCAGCCGCCGCAGTCCCCGCAGGCACGTCCTGCCTGAAGGGGCGCTTGGGAGTGCTCCGCCCTCCGACGGGAGCAAGCTCCCTCGCCACGGTGCGTCCGCCCCCTTCTGGTGCGGCCGCGAAATGGCTAGACTGCGCGCCTTCCTGCCAGGACCGCCACCATGCTGCTGATGCTCTACCTGATCGCCATCACCGCCGAAGCCATGACCGGCGCACTGTCCGCCGGCCGGCGCGGCATGGACTGGTTCGGCGTGGTGCTGATCGCCTGCGTCACGGCGCTCGGCGGCGGCTCGGTGCGCGACGTGCTGCTCGGGCACTACCCGCTGACCTGGGTGAAGCATCCCGAATACCTGGTGCTGACCTCGGCGGCCGCGATGCTGACCGTGTTCACCGCACGCTGGATGCGCCACCTGCGCTCACTGTTCCTGGTGCTCGACGCCGTCGGCCTGGTGGCGTTCACCCTGATCGGCTGCATGACCGCCCTGGAAATGGGCCACGGCATGCTGGTGGCTTCGGTCAGCGGCGTGATCACCGGGGTGTTCGGCGGCATCCTGCGGGACATCTTCTGCAACGACATCCCGCTGATCTTCCGGCGCGAACTGTACGCCAGCGTCTCGTTCGCCGCCGCGTGGTGCTACATGCTCTGCCTGTTCCTGAACGTGCCGAGCGAACAGGCGATCCTGATCACCCTGTTCGGCGGCTTCCTGCTGCGGCTGCTGGCCATTCGTTTCCACTGGGAAATGCCGAAGTTCGTCTATAACGACGAGCATTGATCCGGCCTTAGACGATGCCGTGCTGCCTCAGGGCCCACTCGACATGCTCGCGCACCAGTTCCGACGGATGGTCGCGGCGTGCCTTCAGCGCTTCCAGCACCGGGATGCTCGACGGCGCATTGCCCAGCCCCACCGCCAGGTTGCGCAGCCAGCGCTCGTAGCCGGCACGGCGCAGCGGTGAGCCTTCGGTGCTGCTGAGGAACGTGTCTTCGTCCCACAGGAACAGTTCGGCCAGTTCGGCGTTGTCCAGGTTGTGCCGCGGCTTGAAGTCGCTTTCCCCGGACGGCCGGGCGAAGCGGTTCCACGGGCAGACGATCTGGCAGTCGTCGCAGCCGAAAACCCGGTTGCCGATCAGCGGCCGCAGGTCTTCGGGGATGGCGTTCTTGAGCTCGATGGTCAGGTAGGAAATGCAGCGCCTGGCGTCCAGCACGTAGGGGCCGACGAAGGCGTTGGTCGGGCAGATGTCCAGGCAGGCGCTGCAGCGGCCGCAGTGTTCGGTGGCGTGGGGAGGGTCGACCGGCAGCGGCAGGTCGACGAACAGCTCGCTGAGGAAGAAATAGCTGCCAGCCTTGCGGTTCAGGACCAGGGTGTTCTTGCCGATCCATCCCAGGCCGGCCTGTTCGGCGATGGCCTTTTCCAGCACCGGGGCGCTGTCGACGAAGGCGCGGAAGCCGAACGGGCCGATCTGCGCCTGGATCCGGTCCGCCAGTTGCTGCACGCGCTTGCGGATCAGCTTGTGGTAGTCGCGGCCCAGGGCGTAGCGGGAGATGTAGGCCTTTTCCGGTTGGGCGAGCCTCTGCGCCATGTGCGTGTCGCCCGGCAGGTAGTCCATGCGCAGGGAGACCACGCGCAGCGTCCCCGGCACCAGCTCTTCGGGGTGCGAGCGCTTGCTGCCGTGGGCGCCCATGTAGTCCATCTCGCCGTGGTAGCCGGCCTCGAGCCAGCGCTGCAGGTGCCCCTCGTGCTCGGCCAGGTCCAGACCGCTGATGCCGACTTGCTGGAAGCCCAGCTCGCGGCCCCAGTCCTTGATGGATTGGGCCAGGGCGGGGAGGTCTGTGGTGATGGCGGACATGAGGCGAGAGAAACCGGAACTGAGGTGCGTATAATTCTGCCAGACATCGGAGCCCGAAGACGCATGCCGCACACGAAAGATCATTTACCCGACGCGCTGTACCGCGCCGCCCAGGTGCGGGATATCGACGCGCGGCTGATCGCTGCCGGCACGCCGGGCCTGGAACTGATGCACCGCGCCGCCCGGGCGACCTGGCGCGCGCTGGTGCGCCGCTGGCCGGCGGCGAACGAGCTGACGGTGCTGGCCGGCCACGGCAACAACGCCGGCGACGGTTATCTGGTGGCGGCGCTGGCGCACCGTGCCGGCTGGCATGTGCGGGTACTGGCCGTCGGCGATCCGCAGCGCTTGCGGGGGGATGCGGCGCAGGCCCATGGGCAGGCCCTGGCCGAAGGGGTTGCCGTGCAGGGCTGGAATGCGCAGAGCGATCTGCGCGGCGTGGTCCTCGATGCGTTGCTCGGCACCGGTCTGAGCGGCGAGGTGCGCGAACCGTATGCCTCGGCCATCGCAGGGATCAACGCCGGCGGCCTGCCGGTGGCGGCGGTGGATGTGCCGTCCGGGCTGTGCGCCGATACCGGGCGTGTGCTGGGCGTGGCGGTGCGCGCCGACCTCACCGTGACGTTCATCGGCCTCAAGCTGGGGCTGTTCACCGGCGACGCCGCCGATCACGTCGGTGAACTGGCGTTCAACGATTTGCAGGCGCCGGCCGAAACCTTCAGTGACATTCCCGTTGCCGCCCGTCGGCTCGACATCGCTAATCTGCCGCGTCCGGCGCCTCGCGCAGCGACGGCGCACAAGGGCCGGTTCGGTCATGTGCTGCTGATCGGCGGCGACCACGGGTTCGGCGGGGCGATCGTGCTCAGCACCGAAAGCGCGCTGCGCAGCGGCGCGGGCATGGTGTCGCTGGCGACCCGCGCGGAGCATGTCCCGGCGGCGCTGGCCCGGGTGCCGGAAGCCATGGCGCTGGGCGCCTCGTCGGCCAATCAGTTGATGGGGCCGCTGGAGAAGGCTTCGGTGCTGGTGGTCGGGCCGGGTCTGGGCCAGGCGGGTTGGGGGCGCAGCCTGCTGTCGGCGGCGGCCAATGCGCGGTTGCCGCAAGTCTGGGACGCCGACGCGCTGAACCAACTGGCCGCAGGCTGGGTAAGCCTGCCGAAGGATTGCGTGATCACGCCGCATCCGGGGGAGGCGGCGCGCCTGCTCGGCGTCAGCACCGCGCAAGTGCAGGCCGACCGGCCGGCGGCGGCTCTGGCGTTGAGCAAAAAATACGCAGCGGTGACGGTGCTCAAGGGCGCCGGCAGCCTGATCGCCCATCCCGACGGGAGGTTGGCGGTGTGCCATCAGGGCCACCCCGCGATGGCGACCGCCGGGCTCGGCGATGTGCTGGCCGGGTTGCTCGGCGCACTGATGGCCCAGGGCATGGACGGTTTCGGAGCTGCCTGCCTGGCGGTCTGGCTGCATGCCAATGCGGGTCTGCAACAAGGTGAATTCGGCCGTGGGCTGGCGGCCAGTGATCTGATTCCAGCCATTCGTCAGTTGTTGGAGGAGCATGCACCGTGTCTGAAGTAACCCTGTACCTGGCCGATGAACAGGCCATGACCGACTTTGGCGCACGGATCGCCCGCATCACCGGGGGGCATGGCCTGATTTTCCTGGTGGGTGACCTGGGCATGGGCAAGACCACCCTGTCCCGCGGGCTTATCCGGGGCCTGGGCCACCAGGGCGCGGTGAAGAGTCCGACCTTCACGCTGGTCGAGCCTTACGAGATCGGCGACGTCCGCGCCTTCCACTTCGACCTCTACCGGCTGGTCGACCCGGAGGAGCTGGAGTTCCTCGGTATCCGCGACTACTTCGAGGACGATGCCCTGTGCCTGATCGAGTGGCCCGACAAAGGTGCAGGCTTTTTGCCAAAGCCTGACCTGACCATTACCATTAGCCCGCAAGACAGCGGGCGTTCGCTGACCATTTTGTCCCAGGGCTCGCGCGGCGAGGCCTGGTGTGCCGCTTTGGCGTTGGAATCCAAATAAATGATGGGGTTAGGTATGCGCTTTCGCGCGTTGGTGGCTGCCGCTGGACTGATGCTGATGGCAGTGACCGTCAGCGCTGTGGCCGACACAAAGGTCAACAGCGTGCGCCTGTGGCGGGCACCGGACAACACGCGGCTGGTGTTCGACCTGAGCGGCCCGGTGCAGCACAGCGTATTCACCCTGACCGCGCCGGACCGGCTGGTGATCGACATCAACGGCGCCACCCTCGGCGCGCCGCTGAACGTGCAGACCGCCAATACGCCGATCACCGCCATGCGCTCGGCCCAGCGCACGCCGACCGACCTGCGGGTGGTCATCGACCTGAAGAAGGCCGTCACCCCGAAAAGCTTCTCCCTGGCGCCCAATGCGCAGTACGGCAACCGTCTGGTGGTCGACCTGTTCGACAACCCGGCCGACGCCGCGCCGCCGCCTGCGCCGACGCCGTCGGTGGCCACCGTGCCGGCCGTGCCGGTGACCCCGGCGGAACCGGCGATCAAGCTGCCGCCGGCTCCGGCCGGCAAGCGCGACATCATCGTGGTGATCGACGCCGGCCACGGCGGCGAAGACCCCGGCGCCTCCGGCTCGCGCGGCCAGCGTGAAAAAGACGTGGTGCTGCAGATCGCCCGCGAACTGCAGCGTCAGGTCAACGGCATGAAGGGCTTCCGCGCCGAGCTGACCCGCACCGGCGACTACTTCATCCCGCTGCGCGGCCGCACCGAGATCGCCCGCAAGAAGGGCGCCGACCTGTTTGTCTCGATCCACGCCGACGCCGCGCCTTCCGCCGCCGCGTTCGGTGCGTCGGTGTTCGCCCTGTCCGACCGTGGCGCCACCTCGGAGACCGCCCGTTGGCTGGCCGACAGCGAAAACCGTTCCGACCTGATCGGCGGTGCCGGCAACGTCAGCCTCGACGACAAGGACCGGATGCTCGCCGGCGTGCTGCTCGACCTGTCGATGACCGCCTCGCTGACCTCCAGCCTCAACGTCGGCCAAAAGGTCTTGAGCAACATCGGCCGGGTCACGCCGCTGCACAAGCAGCGGGTGGAGCAGGCCGGGTTCATGGTGCTGAAGTCGCCGGACATCCCGTCGATCCTGGTCGAGACCGGCTTCATCTCCAACGCCAACGAGGCTTCCAAGCTGGCGGCGTCGAGCCATCAGCAGGCGCTGGCGCGGTCGATCAGCAGCGGCGTGCGCCAGTTCTTCCAGCAGAACCCGCCGCCGGGCACCTACATCGCCTGGCTGCGCGACTCGGGCAAGATCGCCCAGGGGCCGCGGGATCACCGGGTGAGCCCGGGCGAAACCCTGGCGATGATCGCCGTGCGCTACCAGGTGTCGCCGGCCACGCTGCGCAGCGCCAACAACCTGAGCAGCGATGAGCTCAAGGTCGGTCAGCACCTGACCATTCCCGGCACTGAACTGGCGTCCAAGGAATGAATCAGGTGTTGAGTTCGGCCCGCATTGAACTGCTCAGCCCCCGGCTGGCGAACCAGATCGCCGCCGGCGAGGTGGTCGAGCGCCCGGCGTCGGTGATCAAGGAACTGCTGGAAAACAGCCTCGACTCCGGTGCCCGGCGCATCGATGTCGATGTCGAGCAGGGCGGCGTCAAGCTGCTGCGGGTGCGCGACGACGGCAGCGGCATTTCCGCCGATGACCTGCCGCTGGCGCTGGCCCGGCACGCCACCAGCAAGATCCGCAACCTCGAAGACCTCGAGCAGGTGATGAGCCTGGGCTTCCGGGGCGAGGCGCTGGCGTCGATCAGCTCCGTGGCGCGCCTGACCCTGACCTCGCGCACCCGCGACGCCGACCAGGCTTGGCAGGTCGAGACCGAAGGCCGCGACATGGCGCCCCGGGTGCAGCCGGCGGCGCATCCGGTGGGCACCTCGGTGGAGGTGCGCGACCTGTTCTTCAACACGCCGGCGCGCCGCAAGTTCCTCAAGACCGAAAAGACCGAGTTCGATCACCTGCAAGAAGTGATCAAGCGCCTGGCGCTGGCGCGCTTCGACGTGGCCTTCCATCTGCGCCACAACGGCAAGACCATCCTCAGCCTGCACGAGGCCCACGACGAGGCGGCCCGTGCCCGGCGCGTGGCGGCGATCTGCGGCTCGGGCTTCCTGGAGCAGGCGCTGCCGATCGAGATCGAGCGCAACGGCCTGCGCCTGTGGGGCTGGGTCGGTCTGCCGACGTTCAACCGCAGCCAGGCGGACCTGCAGTATTTCTTCGTGAACGGCCGTGCGGTGCGCGACAAGCTGGTGGCCCACGCGGTGCGCCAGGCCTACCGCGACGTGCTGTTCAACGGCCGTCATCCGACCTTCGCGTTGTTCTTCGAGGTCGATCCGGCGGCGGTGGACGTCAACGTCCACCCGACCAAGCACGAAGTGCGCTTCCGTGACGGGCGCATGGTGCACGACTTCCTGTACGGCACCCTGCACCGGGCGCTGGGCGATGTGCGTCCGGAGGATCAGGTGGCCGCGCCGGTCGCCACCGCCGGTTTCGTCCGCCCGACCGGTCTTGAGGCCGGCGAGTTCGGGCCGCAGGGCGAGATGCGCCTGGCGGCAAACACCCTGCTGGAACAGCCCCAGGCGCAACCGTCGTTCAATGCGCCGGCCGGCGGCGGCAGCGGTGCGGGCTACCAATATCAGTACACGCCGCGCCCGCAGTCCGCAGTGCCGGCCGCCGAGGCCCAGGCCGCCTACCGCGAGTTCTTCGCGCCGCTGCCGGAGGCCGGAGCCCCCGCCAGCGGCAATGCGCTGCCGAGCGGCCAGGGCGACATCCCGCCGCTGGGCTACGCGCTGGCGCAGCTCAAGGGCATCTACATCCTGTCCGAGAACGCCCAGGGGCTGGTGCTGGTGGACATGCACGCCGCCCATGAGCGGATCATGTACGAGCGCCTGAAGATCGCCATGGCCAGCGAGGGCCTGAGCGGCCAGCCGCTGCTGGTGCCGGAGTCGCTGGCGGTGAGCCAGCGCGAGGCCGACTGCGCCGAAGAGCACGCGGCGTGGTTCCAGCGCCTGGGCTTCGAACTGCAGCGCCTGGGCCCGGAAACCCTGGCGATCCGGCAGATTCCGGCGCTGCTCAAGCAGGCCGAGGCCAACCGGTTGGTCGGCGACGTGCTGGCGGACCTGATGGAGTACGGCACCAGCGACCGGATCCAGGCGCACCTGAACGAACTGTTGGGCACCATGGCCTGCCACGGCGCGGTCCGCGCCAACCGGCGCCTGGCGCTGCCTGAAATGAACGGCCTGCTGCGCGACATGGAAAACACCGAGCGCAGCGGTCAATGCAACCATGGCCGGCCGACCTGGACCCAATTGGGCCTGGACGACCTGGACAAACTGTTTTTGCGCGGTCGTTGATGAGCCAGCTTCCTCCAGCGATTTTCCTGATGGGCCCGACCGCTGCGGGCAAGACCGACCTGGCCATCGAGCTGACCAAGGTGCTGCCGTGCGAGCTGATCAGCGTCGACTCGGCGCTGGTCTACCGCGGCATGGACATCGGCACCGCCAAGCCGTCCAAGGCACTGCTGGCCGAGTTTCCCCATCGCCTGATCGATATTCTCGACCCGGCGGAGGCGTATTCGGCTGCGGATTTCCGGCGCGATGCGCTGATCGCCATGGCCGACATCACCGCGCGGGGCAAGATCCCGCTGCTGGTGGGCGGCACCATGCTCTACTACAAGGCGCTGGTCGAAGGCCTGGCCGACATGCCGGCGGCCGATCCCGAAGTGCGTGCGCAGATCGAAGAAGAGGCGGCGCGCCTTGGCTGGCAGGCCCTGCACGAGCAGTTGGCGGCCATCGACCCGGTCTCGGCGGCGCGGATTCACCCGAACGATCCGCAGCGCCTGAGTCGCGCACTGGAGGTTTACCGGGTCAGCGGTCAGAGCATGACCGAGCTGCGCCAGCAACAATCTGTGCAAAGTGCCGACGCAGCCGCATCGGGGCGGCAACAATTGCCCTATACTGTCGCGAATCTGGCCATTGCTCCGGCAAACCGCCAGGTACTGCACGAGCGCATTAAACAAAGATTCACAAATATGCTGGAACAGGGATTCATCGACGAGGTCGTAGCCCTGCGCAATAGAAGTGACCTGCATGCCGGGTTGCCGTCTATACGTGCGGTGGGCTACCGCCAGGTCTGGGATTATCTGGACGGCAAGCTGACGTCGGCCGAAATGCAGGAGCGGGGCATCATCGCCACGCGCCAATTGGCCAAACGCCAGTTCACCTGGCTGCGCAGCTGGGATGGTTTGCACTGGCTTGACAGTCTGGATTGCGACAATCTGCCACGCGCCTTGAAATACCTTGGGACGATCTCCATATTGAGCTGAGTTCCTGCAATTGCCGTCTATCCTTGGGGGTGTGGCGGCAAAGGCCACCTGTTTACCTATTTTTTATTATTGAATCCTTAAAGGAGTGCGGCACATGTCAAAAGGGCATTCGCTACAAGACCCTTACCTGAATACTTTACGTAAAGAGAAAGTGGGGGTTTCCATCTACCTGGTCAACGGCATCAAGCTGCAAGGTACGATCGAGTCGTTCGACCAGTTCGTCATCCTGCTGAAGAACACCGTCAGCCAGATGGTCTACAAACACGCTATCTCTACCGTCGTGCCGGTCCGTCCAATTCGTCTGCCAAGCGCAACCGAATCCGATGCAGGTGACGCAGAGCCTGGTAACGCCTGATAGGAGTCTCCTTTGTTCTTTGAGCGCCACGGTGGTGGTGAACGAACCATTCTCGTTCACTTGGATGGTCAGGACCCTGAGGCGCGCGAAGATCCGCAGGAGTTTCAGGAGTTGGCAATTTCGGCTGGCGCCGAGACCGTCGCGTTTTTCAGCGTGCCGCGTCATCGGCCAACCGCCAAGACCCTGATTGGCAGTGGCAAGGTCGAGGAGTTGCGCGACCTGGTCAAGGCCGAACAGGTCGACCTGGTGATTTTCAACCACACCCTCTCACCCAGTCAGGAACGCAACCTCGAGCGCGAGTTCGAGTGCCGCGTGATCGACCGCACGGGTCTGATCCTCGACATTTTCGCCCAACGCGCCCGTACCCATGAAGGCAAGCTCCAGGTCGAACTGGCCCAGCTTGAGTACATGAGCACGCGGCTGGTGCGCGGCTGGACCCACCTTGAGCGGCAGAAGGGCGGCATCGGCCTGCGCGGCCCGGGCGAGACCCAGCTCGAGACCGACCGGCGCCTGTTGCGGGTGCGCCTGCGGCAGATCAAGTCCCGGCTGGAGAAGGTGCGCAGCCAGCGCGAGCAGTCGCGGCGCGGACGCAAGCGCGCGGACATCCCGACGGTGTCGCTGGTGGGTTACACCAACGCCGGCAAATCGACGCTGTTCAACGCGGTGACCGAGTCCGAGGTGTATGCGGCGGACCAACTGTTCGCCACCCTCGACCCGACCCTGCGCCGCCTGGACCTCGAAGACCTCGGGCCGATCGTGCTCGCCGACACGGTGGGGTTCATCCGTCACCTGCCGCACAAACTGGTCGAGGCGTTTCGGGCTACGCTCGAAGAGTCGAGCAACTCCGACCTGCTGCTGCACGTGATCGACGCCCACGAGCCGGACCGGATGGAGCAGATCGAGCAGGTGATGGTGGTGCTCGACGAGATCGGGGCGCAAGACTTGCCGATCCTGGAGGTATACAACAAACTCGATTTGCTCGAGGGCGTTGAGCCGCAGATCCAGCGCGACGCCGACGGCCGTCCGCAGCGGGTCTGGCTGTCGGCGCGGGACGGCTCCGGCCTTGAGCTGCTCAAGCAGGCGGTGGCCGAGTTGCTCGGCGATGACCTGTTCGTCGGCACTTTGCGTTTGCCGCAGCGTTTGGCCAGGTTGCGTGCGCAATTCTTCGAATTGGGTGCGGTGCAGAAAGAAGAGCACGACGACGAAGGCTCCAGCCTGCTGGCCGTCCGGTTGCCGCGGGTCGAGCTGAATCGACTGGTGAGCCGCGAAGGATTGCAGCCAATGGACTTCATCGAGCAACACACTTTGCAATAAAAGCCTGAAAAAGCGGTTGTGCCGCGGTGACAGGCATTCTGTAGCATGGGGCGGCGCGCCGTGGGCGCGTCTTTGCTTTATCAGATGGAGAGCGCTATGGCTTGGAATGAGCCGGGTGGCAACTCGAACAATCAGGATCCTTGGGGTGGCAAGCGTCGCAACAATGGCGACCGCAAGGGCCCGCCGGATCTCGACGAGGCCTTCCGCAAGCTGCAGGAAAGCCTTAACGGGTTGTTCGGTGGTGGCAAGAAACGGGGTGACGACGGGGGCGGATCGGGCAAGGGCGGCGGCTTCGGCGGCCTGCTCGGCATCGGTCTGGTCGTGCTGGCGGCCGTGTGGCTGTACAGCGCGGTGTACGTGGTGGACGAGCAGGAGCAGGCCGTGGTGCTGCGCTTCGGCAAGTACTACGAAACCGTCGGCCCGGGCCTGAACATCTATTTCCCGCCGATCGACAAGAAGTACATGGAAAACGTCACGCGTGAGCGTGCGTACACCAAGCAGGGCCAGATGCTGACCGAAGACGAGAACATCGTCGAAGTGCCGCTGACCGTGCAGTACAAGATCAGCAACCTGCAGGACTTCGTGCTGAACGTCGACCAGCCGGAAATCAGCCTGCAGCATGCGACCGACAGCGCCCTGCGCCACGTGGTGGGCTCCACCGCCATGGACCAGGTGCTGACCGAAGGCCGTGAGCTGATGGCCAGCGAAATCAAGGAACGCCTGCAACGCTTCCTCGATACCTACCGCACCGGCATCACCGTCACCCAGGTCAACGTGCAGAGCGCGGCGGCGCCCCGTGAAGTCCAGGAAGCCTTCGACGACGTGATCCGCGCCCGTGAAGACGAGCAGCGTTCGCGCAACCAGGCCGAGACCTACGCCAACGGCGTGGTGCCGGAAGCCCGTGGCCAGGCCCAGCGCATCATCGAGGACGCCAATGGCTACCGCGACGAGACGATCTCCCGCGCCAAGGGTGAGGCCGACCGCTTCACCAAGCTGGTCGCCGAGTACCGCAAGGCACCTGAGGTCACCCGTCAGCGCCTGTACCTGGACACCATGCAGGAAGTCTTCAGCAGCACCAGCAAGGTGCTCGTGACCGGCAACAAGAACGGCCAGAGCAACCTGCTTTACCTGCCGCTGGACAAGATGGTCGAAAGTGGCCGCAGCACCAGCGCTCCGGTGAGCGGCGGTGCGGCAGTCACCAGCAATGAAGCCAATGCGCGTGCCGCAGCCGATCTGCAGCAACAGCAGGCACGTACCAGGGAGAGTCGCTGATGAGCAATAAATCGCTGATCGCCCTTATTGTCGGCGTGGTCGTGGCGATCGCTGCCTGGAACTGCTTCTACATCGTGGCTCAGACCGAGCGTGCGGTGCTGCTGCAATTCGGCCGCGTGGTACAGGCCGATGTCCAGCCGGGCCTGCATGTGAAGGTGCCTTACGTCAACCAGGTGCGCAAGTTCGACGCCCGCCTGATGACGCTGGACGCACCGACGCAGCGCTTCCTGACCCTGGAAAAGAAAGCCGTCATGGTCGATGCCTACGCCAAGTGGCGGGTGAAGGACGCCGAGCGTTTCTACACCGCGACCTCCGGCCTCAAGCAGATCGCCGACGAGCGTCTGTCCCGTCGTCTGGAGTCGGGCCTGCGTGACCAGTTCGGCAAGCGCACCCTGCACGAAGTGGTGTCGGGCGAGCGCGATGCGCTGATGGCCGACATCACCGCGTCGCTGAACAAGATGGCGGAGAAGGAGCTGGGCATCGAAGTGGTCGACGTCCGGGTCAAGGCCATCGACCTGCCGAAGGAAGTCAACCGCAGCGTGTTCGAGCGGATGAGCACCGAGCGTGAGCGTGAAGCCCGCGAGCACCGCGCCAAGGGTAACGAGTTGGCCGAAGGCATCCGTGCCGACGCCGATCGCCAACGCCGCGTGCTGCTGGCCGAAGCCTATCGTGAATCCGAAGAGGTTCGCGGTGACGGCGATGCCCAGGCCGCTGCGATCTACTCCAAGGCTTACGGCCAGGACCAGGATTTCTACGCGTTCTACCGTAGCCTGCGCGCCTACCGTGAAAGCTTCGCGAACAAGTCCGACGTCATGGTGCTCGACCCGAGCAGCGACTTCTTCAAGTATCTGGAGAAGGCCAAGCCTTGATTCGACGTTGACCTGCGTCATTCCGCCCGGCGGCTAAAACCTCGGGCGGGGTGATCCTTTTGGAAAACGTGTGTATGATGCGGCAGCCGGGAAATTCCCGGCTTTTTTGCGTCTGCACGTTCGATTGCTGTTTTTGTTGCAGAACATGGGCTCAAGGGCCCGACGGTTTTTCGAGGAAAGTGATTGGCGAAGCCGGTGACAGGCTTTTCGCTTCGTCGCCCATGCGCGTGTCTTTTGCGCAGGCCGGTCATTTTCTGCTTCACTCAAGGCTCGCCCTCGGGCTGGCCGCCCGGATCAAAGGGGAATGGCGTAATGGCAACGGTAGACCGCTGGCTGCTGCCAGATGGCATCGAAGAAGTGCTGCCACCGGAAGCGGCGCGCATTGAAGTGGCGCGTCTTCAGGTGTTGGATCTGTTCCAGAGCTGGGGTTACGAGTTCGTCGTGACTCCCCATATCGAGTAGATCGGAAG
>NZ_JBIVHR010000095.1:0-91 GCF_044749305.1 Pseudomonas sp. NPDC089534
TTTAGTCCCGCCCACCCCTTCAAGTCTAAACATACAAGCTTGCCTGCAAGCGATGGGGCCAGCGCAGCCGACATCCGGGGTGGCTGATCCA
>NZ_JBIVHR010000095.1:189-22570 GCF_044749305.1 Pseudomonas sp. NPDC089534
CAGGCTGGCTCCCACAGGAATCTCGGGTATCCGCAGAATCCCTGCACACCACAGAACTTGTGGGAGCTTGCCTGCAAGCGATGGGGCCAGCGCAGCCGACATCCGGGGTGGCTGATCCACCGCCATCGCCAGCAGGCTGGCTCCCACAGGAATCTCGGGTATCCGCAGAATCCCTGCACACCACAGAACCTGTGGGAGCTGGCTTGCCAGCGATGGGGCCTGCACAGACCACGCAGATTTCGGCTAGTGCGCCTCTCCGGCCTTCAGCCCCGCCGGCAGTTTCTTGGTCAGCAGGATCGCCAGCATGCTGATCCCCAGCGCAATCCCGACAAAATGAAACGCATCGTTGTAGGCCATGATCAACGCCTGTTGATGGGCGATGTCGCTCAGCTTGCCCAGCGCCGCCGTGTCGCTGCCGAACCGGTCGGCCATCGACGCCAGCCGCTCGGCCACCTGCGGGTTGGTCGGCACGATGGATTCGCGCAGATAGTCGAAGTAGGTCTTGGTGCGCGCATCGAGCAGGGTGGCGAGCAGGGCGATGCCGATGGCGCCGCCGAGGTTGCGCAGGATGTTGAACAGGCTCGACGCCGAGCCCGCGTCCTGCGGCAGGATATAGGCCGTGGCGATCAGCGAAATGGTGACCATGATCAGCGGTTGGCCGAGGGCGCGGATGATCTGGATCTGGTTGAACTGCGGCCCGGCGAAGTCCGGATTGAGCACGCCGGACGAAAAGCTCGCGAACCCGAACAGCCCGAAGCCGAGGGTGCACAGCACTTTCGGCGTGACGAACTTCATCAGCTTCGGCACCAGCGGGATCAGGAACAGCTGCGGCACGCCCATCCACATGATCACCTCGCCGATCTGCAAGGCGTTGTAGTTCTGGATCTGCGCCAGGTACAGCGGCAGCAGGTAGATCGAGCCGTACAGTCCGACGCCCAGGCCGAGGCTGGATATGCTCGACAGGCCGAAGTTGCGGTTGCGCAGGATGCCCAGGTTGATCAGCGGATGGGGCTTGGAGACCTGCACGATCACGAAGGCGATCAGGCTCAGCAGGGCGATGCTGCCGAGGGTGACGATCAGGTTCGACTCCAGCCAGTCCTTGCGGTGGCCTTCCTCCAGGAACACCTGCAGGCAGCCGAGGCCGACGCCGAGGGTGAGGATGCCGGCGTAGTCGGTGCTTTTGAGCAGTTCCCAGTGCGCTTCCTTCTTCTCCAGGCCGTACATCAGCCCGGCGATCATGATCAGCCCCGGCGGGATGTTGATGTAGAAGATGTATTCCCAGCCCCAGTTCTCCGTGAGCCAGCCGCCCAGGCTCGGCCCGATGGACGGGGCGAACGTGGCGGTCATGGCAAACATCGCCATGCCCTTGGCGCGGTGGTGCTCGGGGAGCTTGATCAGGGTCAGGGTGAACGCCAGCGGGATCAGCGCGCCGCCGGTGAACCCCTGCAGGGCGCGGAACACGATCATGCTTTCCAGGCTCCAGGCCATCGAGCACAGCAGCGACGACACCAGAAAGCCCAGCGACACCCACACCGCCAGCCGCCGCGCCGAGAGCAGCTGCACCAGCCAGGCGGTCAGCGGGATCATGATGATTTCCGCCACCAGGTAGGAGGTGGAGATCCACGAGCCTTCCTCCAGGGTGGCCGACAGCGCCCCTTGGATGTCCTTGAGCGAGGCGTTGGTGATCTGGATGTCGAGCACGGCCATGAACGCGCCCAGCATCACGCTCATCACCGCGATCCAGTCCCGCCGGGTCGGCTCGCCGACCGGGCGGATCAGTTGATCACCGGCCATTGTCCGGGGCGTCTTTGATGTTCACGGTGGCGGTGACCGACATGCCCGGCCGGATCTTGCCGTGCAGCGGGTTGTCGGCCTTGAACGTCAGCTTCACCGGAATCCTCTGCACGACTTTGGTGAAGTTGCCGGTGGCGTTGTCCGGCGGCAGCAGGCTGAATTGTGCGCCGGAGGCGGCGAACAGGCTGTCGACCCGCGCTTCGATGGGCGTGTCGCTGTAGGCGTCGAACGTCAGCTCGGCCTTCTGGCCGGGCTGCATGTGGCCGATCTGGGTTTCCTTGAAGTTGGCCTGCACCCAGATGTCTTCGTCCGGCACGATCGAGAGCAGGTAGGCCCCGGCCTGGACGACCTGGCCGTTGCGTGCCGCACGCTGGCCGATCAGCCCGCTGATCGGGGCGTGGATTTCGCTGCGGGTGAGGTTCAGCTCGGCCTGGGCCAGATCTGCCCGCGCGTTGGCGATCTGGGCATCGAGGCGCTTGATCTCGGCCGTCAGCGCGTTGACCTGCTGGCGCTGGCTCTGGGCATCCGCTTGGGCCTTGGCCACTTGCGAGCGGGCGATGTGGGCGTCGGCGGACAGGGTGGTCACCCGCTCCTCGGAAATGAAGCCCGGCTTGCGCAGGGTCTGGGCGCGGTTCAGGTCGATCTGCGAGCGGCCGAGGGTGGCTTCGGTGGTGGCCACCTGGGCATCGCTGGCGGCGATCAGGCTGGCTTGCTGGGTCAGCTTGCTCTGGGCCTGCTGGCGTTCGGCTTCGCGGGTGGCGAGGGCGGCGTTGGCGCGGTCCACGGCCAGGCGGAAATCGTCGCCTTCGAGACGCACCAGCAACTGGCCCTTTTCCACATGTTGGTTGTCCTGCACTAGGACTTCGTCGATGCGTGCGCCCAGCTGGCTGGAGATGCGCGTGATTTCGCCCTGCACATAGGCGTTGTCGGTGCTCTCGTAGAAACGTCCCTTGAAGAACCAGTGGGCGAACAGTCCGCCGGCGATCAGCAGGACCAGCAACAGGAAGAGGGACAGGCGACGCTTGAGTTGGGCAGGCATGGGGCAAACTGTAGTCGAGGAATTGTAAGGAAAATTATCAGGGGTCGAATCTGGCAGATAGCCGACAGGCGGTAAATGCCATCGGCTGATAGGCGGCCATTCAGGGGGCGCAAAAGGCGTTATAGGCGCAACCTTGGCTTAAATGCCCTGCCTGCTGGAGCGGGGCGGGTGTCGCCTGTTACCATTCGCGGCTTGATTGTTCTTTGCTTTTCATTCTTTTCGAGACATGCCATGACCACCGTCCGCACTCGCATCGCGCCATCGCCTACCGGGGATCCCCACGTCGGCACTGCTTACATCGCACTGTTCAACTACTGCTTCGCCAAGCAGCACGGCGGTGAGTTCATCCTGCGGATCGAAGACACCGACCAGTTGCGTTCGACCCGCGAGTCCGAGCAGCAGATCTTCGACGCCCTGCGCTGGCTCGGCATCGACTGGAGCGAAGGCCCGGACGTCGGCGGCCCGCACGGCCCGTACCGGCAGAGCGAGCGCGGCGACATCTATAAGCAGTACTGCCAGCAGCTGGTCGACATGGGGCACGCGTTCCCGTGCTTCTGCACCGCCGAAGAGCTGGATCAGATGCGCGCCGAGCAGATGGCCCGCGGCGAAACCCCGCGCTACGACGGCCGCGCGCTGCTGCTGTCCAAGGAAGAGGTCGCGCGTCGCCTGGCCGCCGGCGAGCCCCACGTGATCCGTATGAAAGTGCCGACCGAAGGCGTCTGCGTGGTGCCGGACATGCTGCGTGGCGATGTCGAGATCCCGTGGGACCGCATGGACATGCAGGTGCTGATGAAGACCGACGGCCTGCCGACGTACTTCCTGGCCAACGTGGTCGACGATCACCTGATGGGCATCACCCACGTGCTGCGCGGCGAAGAGTGGCTGCCGTCGGCGCCGAAGCTGATCCTGCTGTACGAATACTTCGGCTGGGAAAAACCGACCCTGTGCTACATGCCGCTGCTGCGCAACCCGGACAAGAGCAAGCTGTCCAAGCGCAAGAACCCGACCTCGGTGACCTTCTACGAGCGCATGGGCTTCATGCCTGAGGCGATGCTCAACTACCTGGGCCGCATGGGCTGGTCGATGCCGGACGAGCGCGAGAAGTTCTCGCTGCAGGAGATGGTCGACAACTTCGACCTGTCGCGCGTGTCCCTGGGCGGGCCGATCTTCGACATCGAGAAGCTGTCGTGGCTCAACGGCCAATGGCTGCGCGACCTGCCGGTGGAAGAGTTCGCCGCGCGCATCCAGAAATGGGCCTTCAATTCCGACTACATGATGAAGATCGCGCCGCACGTCCAGGGCCGCGTCGAAACCTTCAGCCAGGTCGCACCGCTGGCCGGCTTCTTCTTTGCCGGTGGCGTGAGCCCGGACGCCAAGCTGTTCGAATCCAAGAAGCTGTCGGGCGACCAGGTCCGGCAACTGATGCAACTGATCCTGTGGAAGCTGGAAAGCCTGCGTCAGTGGGAGAAGGACACCATCACCGCGACGATCCAGGCGGTGGTCGAATCCCTGGAACTGAAACTGCGTGACGCGATGCCGCTGATGTTCGCGGCGATCACCGGCCAGGCCAGTTCGGTGTCGGTGCTCGATGCGATGGAAATCCTCGGGCCGGACCTGACCCGTTTCCGTCTGCGCCAAGCCATTGATTTGCTGGGCGGTGTCTCGAAGAAAGAAAACAAAGAGTGGGAAAAACTGCTGGGCGCCATCGCTTAAGCGCGATTGACGTTCGGTGGAGCCGCCGGGGGCTGCGATCTTTTGATCCTGCCCTGCGGCGGTTTTCCCCCGTATTTTCGGGGGGAGGGCGGTAAGTGATTGTTATGCCGACAAAAAATTTTAAAAATTTTGAAAAATAAGTTTGACAGGCTTCCGATACGCCCTTAAGATTCGCCCCGTCCTCAACGACGAAGCAACAACGAAGCGACATTGAGGGGCTATAGCTCAGCTGGGAGAGCGCTTGCATGGCATGCAAGAGGTCGACGGTTCGATCCCGTCTAGCTCCACCAATTTACACTTCAAGGTCTGGCCACTCCGGCCTTGAAGCGATCAGCACTCAGCACTGATCAGATGTAGAAGGGTTTGCGTCCCCTTCGTCTAGTGGCCTAGGACACCGCCCTTTCACGGCGGTAACAGGGGTTCGAGTCCCCTAGGGGACGCCACGATTACCCGCACTGCGGGATTTTTAAGGGTCATTCAATCATTGAATGGCCCTTTTGTTTGTCTGGCGTTTGGCCAATTCTCCTTTTTCCTTACACTGTGCTTCAGACCAGCGGTCATATTTGTGACTTGCAGAATATTATTATGAGAATAATATTCTAATCGTAATATTCGGAGGCGACGATGAACGACAAGAAAGCTCAAACCCGCGAACGCATCCTCAAGGCTGCCAGCGCCGCGCTGATCCAGCGCGGACCTGCAGAACCGAGCGTGGGTGAAGTGATGGGCGCGGCCGGCCTGACCGTCGGCGGCTTCTACGCCCATTTCGAAAGCAAGGACGCCATGATGCTCGAAGCGTTCAAGCAACTGTTGGGGCGTCGTCGCGACCTGATCGCCGACATGGATGCCGAGTTGACCGGCGAAGAGCGCCGCGCCCTGGTCGCTGCGTTCTATCTGTCGCGCAAGCACCGCGACTCCAGCGAAGCGGCGTGCCCGATCCCGGCCTCCATCGGTGAGCTGGGTCGGCTGCCGGAGGCTTTCCGGATCGCGCTGAACGAACACATGGAGCTGATGGTGGCGCAGTTGGCCTCAAGCCCGGAAGACACCGACAAGGCCTTGGCCGACATGGCCCTGATGGTCGGCGGCCTGGCGCTGGCAAGGGCCTTGGGGCCGGGGGATTTATCCGATCGATTGCTGCGCGCCGCCAAGTCGGCGGTGCGTTGACCTGAAGGCGACAGGCCTGAGGAGAGAGCGATGAACGCGTTGAAGTGGGTTCGCGGCGTTAACGGCACCTTGGGCTGGTTCGCACCGAAACTGGTGGCGAACAAAATGCGTCTGGCGTTCATGACGCCTCGGGAACATCCGCCACGGGACTGGGAATTGCCGCTGCTGGCGAAGTCCGAACGGATCACGCTGCGCTTCGGTCTGTCGGCCTTGCGCTGGGGCCAGGGCCCGACCGTGCTGCTGATGCACGGCTGGGAAGGGCGGCCGACCCAGTTCGCGTCCTTGATCAACGCGCTGGTCGACGCCGGCTACACGGTGGTCGCCCTCGACGGCCCGGCCCACGGCCGGTCGCCGGGGCGTGAAGCCAACGTCGTGCTGTTCGCCCGGGCCATGCTCGAAGCCGCCGCCGAACTGCCGCCGCTGCAGGCCGTGATCGGCCACTCGATGGGCGGCGCCAGCGCGATGCTCGCGGTGCAGTTGGGCCTGCGCACCGAGACGCTGGTGAGCATCGCCGCCCCGGCGCGGATCCTGGGGGTGCTGCGTGGCTTCGCCCGTTACGTCGGCATGCCGCCCAGGGCCCGCTCGGCGTTCATCCGTCAGGTCGAGCGGGACGTCGGCATGCGCGCCGCCACCCTCGATGTCGCCCACTACCAACTGGACATGCCGGGCTTGATCGTCCATGCCGAGGACGACACGTTTGTCCCGGTCAAGGAATCGCAACTGATCCACGAAGCCTGGTTCGACAGCCGCCTGCTGCGCCTTACGGACGGCGGCCATCAGCGCGTGCTGGCCGACCCCCGGGTGATTGATGGCGTGCTATCACTGCTGGCCGGGCGCAGCCTTCAGGCGCGGCAATCGGCGTAGGCATCCGTTACACTGCCCCGGTCGAATAATCTGACCGGGAGAGGGGCATGGGCTGGGATCGGGCAACGCCGTTTACGATTGATCTGCAAGTGGGCGCCGAGGACATCGACGGGCTGGGGCACGCGAACAACGCGGTGTACGTGACCTGGCTCGAGCGTTGCGCCTGGCGCCATTCGCAGCGGCTGGGGCTGGATCTGGTCGAGTACCGGCGCCTGGACCGGGCGATGGCGGTGGTGCGGCATGAGATCGATTACCTGGCCGCCGCCTACGAAGGCGACGAACTGCAACTGGCGACCTGGATCGTCGATTGGGACCAGCGCCTGAGGATGACCCGGCAGTTCCAGTTGATCCGCCCCAGCGACAACACCACGCTGCTGCGGGCCCGCACCACGTTCGCCTGCATCGAGCTGTCCACCGGTCGGCCCAAGCGCATGCCGGCGGAGTTCATCGAAGGCTACGGCCCGGCGATCCAGACGGCTGAAAGCCTGCAAGGCTGATTTTCTGCGGGAGCGGGCGTGCTCCCGCACCTGCAGAACCCCTCGATAATCCAGTAAACTGCCGCACGTTTTTTCTTGAGTGTGTTTTTCCATGCAAATTGCCCTGGCGCCGATGGAAGGGTTGGTCGATGACATCCTGCGCGATGTGTTGACCCGTGTCGGCGGTATCGACTGGTGCGTGACCGAGTTCATCCGGGTCAACGACCAACTGCTCACGCCGGCCTATTTCCACAAGTTCGGGCCCGAACTGCTCAACGGCGCCCGGACCGCGGCCGGTGTGCCGCTGCGCGTCCAGTTGCTGGGTTCCGACCCGGTGTGCCTGGCGGAAAACGCCGCGCTGGCCTGTGAGCTGGGCTCGGAGGTGATCGACCTCAACTTCGGTTGCCCGGCCAAGACCGTCAACAAGTCCCGGGGCGGGGCGGTGCTGCTCAAGGAGCCGGAGCTGCTCAACCAGATCGTCGAGCACGTCCGCCGCGCGGTGCCGGCGCACATTCCGGTCACCGCCAAGATGCGCCTGGGGTTCGACAGCCCGGACGGTTCGTTGGTCTGCGCCACCGCGCTGGCCGAAGGCGGCGCCGAACACATCGTCGTCCATGCCCGCACCAAGACCGACGGCTACAAGCCGCCGGCCCACTGGGAGTGGATCCCCCGCGTGCAGGACGTGGTCAAGGTGCCGGTGTTCGCCAACGGCGACATCTGGAGCGTCGAGGACTGGCGCCGTTGCCGCGAAATCAGCGGCGTGGAAGACATCATGCTCGGTCGTGGCCTGGTCTCGCGCCCGGACCTGGCCAGGCAGATCGCCGCCGCGCGGGCCGGTGAAGAGGTGGTCGAGATGACCTGGGCCGAGCTGATGCCGCTGATCCAGGACTTCTGGCTGCAGGCCAAGGCGCAGATGACGCCCCGCCAGTCGCCGGGCCGTCTCAAGCAATGGCTGGCCATGCTCACGCGCAATTACCCCGAGGCGGTGGAGCTGTTTTCCGTCCTGCGCCGCGAGACCGATGTCGATCAGGTCTCGCGCCTGCTGGGGTTGCCGGTGGCCGAGGCCGCCTGAAAAAATCTTCGGACGTTCTCTTGAAATGCAATCGGCGGTCCCTATCTAAGGGTTACGCGATGCCGAATTCGGGTCGCGGAGTCAAAAAACTTGCTGATTGTTTTCAGGAGATTTGAACCATGAGTACCGCATTTTCCCTCGCCCCGCTGTTCCGTTCCTCGGTAGGTTTCGACCGTTTCAACGACCTGTTCGAAACCGCCCTGCGCAATGAGCCCGGCAGCACCTACCCGCCCTACAACGTCGAAAAGCACGGTGACGACCAATACCGCATCGTCGTGGCCGCCGCCGGTTTCCAGGAAGAAGACCTGGACCTGCAGGTCGAGAAGGGCGTGCTGACCATCAGCGGCGGCAAGCGTGACGCCAACGAAGGCGTCACCTTCCTGCACCAGGGCATCGCCCAGCGTGCGTTCAAGCTGTCGTTCCGTTTGGCCGACCACATCGAGATCAAGGCCGCCGGCCTGAGCAACGGTCTGCTGAGCATCGACCTGCTGCGCGTGATCCCGGAAGAGGCGAAGGCCAAGCGCATCCCGATCAACGGGACGCAGAAGCCGGCCCTGCAGCACTGATTCATGTGCTGACACACGATCGTCCGAACGGACGATAAGCCGTGCGATGAAGGCCCCGACACTGTCGGGGCCTTTTTGCATGCGCACGAAAACCTCCGCACGCTTTGCCGCCCTTCGGCGGTTTCTCTACAATCCGCGCAGTTTTGCCGACCCCATTCCTTTCGGTCGGTCTGGAGCCTCTTTTCATGGACGAGATTCAACAGCGCTGGCTGTTCGCCCTCTCTGCGCCGATGGCGGCGCTCAACCCCGGTGCCGGGTACGCGGATCCCGCGTTCTGCGACGATCAATACATCGACCTGCAACGCAGTTGGAGGATCAACGACCGCGCACAATTGCTGGACATGCTCGACGGCATGACCGACGGCGGCCATGCGCGGCATCTCGCCCCGGCCTACCGCGCCTGGCAGCGTTGCCTGCCGAGCGAATGGCAGGCGCTGCTCGACACCCTCGGGCCCCGCGAACGCATTCTCCATGAGTTCGCCAGCCGCACATTCGGCAGCTGCGGGCCGGGCGGGATCCTGTCCTGGGACTACGGGCGCATGGGCTTCCTGCTGCGTTGCGGCGTGCGCAACCTGTGGATCGACGAGGCCGAGAGCCTCTGGCTGCACAGCCGGCTGGCGGTGCGGGCGCAGTTTCATTACGGCAGTTGGCTGGCCTACTTCAACGGCTTCATGGTCGGGCGTTCGTTCTGGGGCTGCCTCGACAACCCTGACGATGAACTGGCCCATGAGCTGGACCGGCAGGGGCAGAACGCCAATACCGCATTGATCGCCAAGGGCCTGGGGCAAAACATGCCGGTTTTCCTCGCGGACCTGCCCTGGCACCTGGATCTGGACTTGCCGCCACGCCCGGCATCGCTTGAGGCATTCGACTGGTCATGAGTTGCTGGATACGTTTGGGCATCGATCCCACCACCGATGAAACGCTGATTCGCGATGCGTACCGGGCACGTCTGCCGGCGCATCATCCGGAAACCGATCCGGAGGGTTTCCAGGCCCTGCGTCAGGCCTACGAAAGCGCGATCCGGCTGGCCCGCGACGATGAGCTGGAGGAGGCTGAGGACACGATGCCGGATACAACGCCGGATTCGTCGCAGATCCAGCAGGCGTTCATCGACTTCGACGGGTTGCTGAAGGATCCGGCACGACGCTTCAATCCCGAAGCCTGGCAAGCCTTTGTCCAAAGCCTGGACCGGTTGCCGCTGGGCGAACTGGATGATCTGCGCTGGGGCCTGTTCCGCAAGATGAGCGAAGCCGGCCCGTTCTCCGCCGGCGGCGCGGGGCTGTTGGCCCGGCGCATGGGCTGGGGCCGGCATTTGCTGGAGCTGGGTTTCGATCACGCCCGGCACGTCGAGGATTACCTGGCGCGGCTCGACGAGCCGGAGCCGTTCGACACCACGGTCATGGACACTTGGTCGGCGCCCGCACAGATCGAAAGCCTCTGGTACGCGCGCACCCTCGATTTCATTTTCAATCAGCGTCCGCTCCACGAGTTCGAGTATTTCGCCCGTCAGCACACCTGCCTGCCGCTGCCCAACGATCCTGCGTTCATCCGGCGCCTGCTGGTGCAGTTCACTCAGGCGGGCATCGGCGGGGCCGATTGGCTGCAGCTGTGTCTCGAACACTGGCGCCAAGCGCCGGATGACGTGGACGCGCTGTATCTGCTCGCCTGCCAGCACACCCTGCTGGGGCAGGACGATCAGGCGCTGCCCCATTGGGTGCGGCTGTGGCGGGAGCATCGTCATCCCAAGGCCGAAAGCCAGTTGCTGGCGCTGTGCGCCAAGCGGCAGCCGGAAGTCCTGCCGCTGTTGATCCAGGCCTTCGACCGGCTGGGGGATTTCAGCGAATGGTCGGCCGACCTCGATCACGTCAGCCAAGAATACGGCAGCCCGTCCCAACGCCCGGAAACCCTGGCACGCTGGATGGGCGCCGGCCGCCTGACGCTGCAAGGGCTGGCGCAGTGCTTCGTCGACTGGCGCACGGGCGGCGACGAATGGCCGCTGCTGGCGCTGTTGCTCGGCCATCAGGACGACGTCCGGCTGCAACGCCTGTACTGGCACGCCTGGGCGCTGCACCGGGGCGACGTTGCCCTGCTGCGGCAGGTGCTGGATGAAGCGGAACCCATCGATGCCCTCGAAGGGCTGGTGCTGAGCGGATTGCAGTATCAGGCCGAACAGCACGTGCGCTGGCTGACCGGGGCGCCCGTGCCGTTGGCGATGGAACGTTTCGTCGATGGGCACACGGCTTTGCCGGCCGCGCTCGAAAAGGGCGAAGCGCACAAGATCGGCCGGGTGTGGCTGCGCCGTTGGCGTCCGTACAGCCGCGTCGGCCTGGAGCGCATTGCCCAGGCGTTCAAGCTCGATGACCCGAAGGCCGACAGCGACCTGACGACCCTGAGCCTGCTGCTGGAGCTGAGCGAAAGCGGCATCGTGTTGCCGGCGGTGGGGCAGGGTGAGGCGGCCTGGCAGTGGCACGCCCAAACGGCGTTCCTGTTGGCTTTGCTGACGCAGCCGGAACGCTGGCTGGCCATGGTCGACGCACCATGCCTGGAACGCCTGGCGTTCGACCCCGCCCACCCGGTCAGCCGGGTGCAGCCGTTGCTGGGCCGCTTGAAGCGCGAGCAGGGTGACCTGAGCGCTCTGTTCGGCTGGCTGCAGCCGTCGGATCCGGTGCACGCCGCGCTCGCCCGGCGGTTGCTGGGTGTCCGGCAGGCGCTGGACAGCCCCCGGTTGCTGGGCAACGACCGTTTGCTCGAATGCGTGCGCAGCGACATCCATGCCTTCGACGATGATTTGCTCGGGCGCATGCTGCTGACCGCCGTGCTGTACCACGACCCGTTGTTCGATGCGCAGCAGCGCCGGTTCCTGCTCGACAGGATCACCGAAGTCGTGAATCCCCAGGATTGGTTCGACGGTTTGCGCCACGGCCTGATCAAGGGCGAACCGCCGCGCCCGCCGCGCGAGGCGCTGGAGGACGAAGGGGTCGCCAGCGATGCGTTTTATCTGGCGCTCGATACGCTCAAGGGGTTGGTGCGATACGGCGGCGCGGGCGTGCCGCGCCAGAAAACCCTGCTGCGTCTGCAGCAGGCCAAGGACAACCCGGCGCTCGGGCTCGGCCTGCGCTTCGCCTTCAGTGCGTTGCTGTCCCGGTGCGAGTGTCTGCTGCTGGCCAAGGGCGACAGCCGCCCGGTGTCCGCCGGTGCTTTCTGGCGCCTGGGCACCCGTCTGGGGCGCGGCGCGTTCATCGGGCAGGTGATCGGTACGCTGCTGGTCACGCCGTTGGCCGCGCTGCTCAGCGGCGAGGCGCTGGCCGGGATCGTCGTGTCGCTGCTGGGCCTGGGCTTTCTGGTCGGCGCCGTGCTCCGGCGCCTGCACGACATCGGGCGCGGTATCCCGACATTGCTGGTGCTGGCGTGCCTGTCGCCGTTCTTTCCGTTTCTGCCGCTGATCCTGTTTGCCTTCCCCGGCGACAAGTTGCCCAACCGTTACGGCGTTGCGCCGGACAGCGCGGGTGACGACGCGCTGGCCGGCGGTCTGCAAGCCGCGTTACGGCAGCTCGGCGGTCAGAGGCACAGCTGATCCAGCGCTTGGTTGAGCCGGTTGCGCTGGCTGGCGATCTCTGACGGTCGCTGGCCGGCGAGCACGGTGGTGAAGGCGTCCAGCCAATCGGCGATCCGCTGGCGCTCATCCCCCAGGCTTTGCGCCCAGGCCCGCTCCAGGCGGGCCAGCAGCGTCCGGTTGGGCAGCGTGTCGCGGGGGTGGGTCTTGAGGGCGGTCAACCGTTCATGGCTGGCCTGCCTGGCCTGTTCGTCAAGCCCGGTGGGGCTGCGGTCGATGCAATGGCTGTGGCGCTCGCCGGTGGCCAGCAGGGTCACGTCCACTTCCAGCAGGCCGTTGATGTCGTAGCTGAAGCGCACGTCCAGGTCCTGGATCTGTTCGCTGGGCGTCAGTGTCACGTCGAAGGCATCGATGAAAATGTTGTCGCGCACCCATGGACGTTCCCCTTGGTACACCTCGATGCGGATCGCTTCCTGAAACGCATGGGTGGTGTGGAACGGCTGCACCCGTGAGGTCGGGATCACCGTGTTGCGTTCGATGATCGGCGCGAAGGCGCCGTTGACGCCTTCGCCGCGGCGGGTGGAGATGCCCAGGGTGTAAGGGCACACGTCGGTCAGGATCAGCTCTTCGATGGCGCCGTCGCGTGCCTTGCAGGCGGCCTGCGTGGCGGCGCCCAGTGCGACGATGGTGTCCGGATCGAGGTGGCGGTGGGGCAGGCGGCCGAACAGCGTCGCCACCATCTGCTGCACCGCCGGCATCCGGGTGGCGCCGCCGACCAGCACCAGGCTGTCGAGGTCACGGGGCTTGAGGCGGGCGTCGCGCAGGGCCTGCTCGATGGGCGCACGCAGGCGGGCCAGCAGCGGCTCCCAGATTTTCAGCGCACCGGCTTCGTCCAGCGTCCATTCATACGGTGTTTCGCCGTGGCGCCAGCTCAGTGCCTGGGGGCCGTCGGCGAGTTTGCGCTTGAGCTGTTCCAAGGCGTCGCCGAGGCTGGCCAGGGCCTGGACGTCGATCTGCCCCGGCGCGAGCCGCCAGTCCTTCAGGCAGGCCTGCAGCAACGCTTCGGTGAAGTCTTCGCCGCCCAGGAAGTTGTCGCCGGTGGAGGCATGGACTTCAATCAGCGGCAGCGCGTATTCCAGCACCGTCACGTCGAACGTGCCGCCGCCCAGGTCGAAGATCAGCGTGCGCTCGAATTTCTGTTCATGCAGGCCGTAGGCCATGGCGGCGGCGGTGGGTTCGTTGATCAGCCGCGACACCTTCAGGCCGGCCAGTTCGGCGGCGAACAGGGTGCGCTTGCGTTGTTCGTCGCTGAAGTAGGCCGGCACCGAAATCACCGCTTCCTCCACGGGGTGGCCGAGCCAGGCTTCGGCGTCCTGCTTGAGCGAGCCGATCACCAGGGCCGAGAGCTCTTCCGGGCTGAACGAGCGGTCGCCCAGTTCCAGGCGCTTTTCGCTGCCCATGAACCGTTTGAAGGCCGCCGCCGTGCGCTGCGGATGGGTGGTCAGGCGGGCGCGGGCGGCCTTGCCCACCAGGACGCTGTCGTCTTCGTCGAGGCTGACCACCGACGGGGTCAGCACATCGCCCAGGGCGTTGGGGATCAGCCGGGCCTGGCCGTCCTGCCAGACGGCGATCAGGCTGTTGGTGGTGCCAAGGTCAATGCCCAGCATGGCCGGGCGGGGAAGGGTTGCATCCTGCATGATCGATCTCGTTGGAGCCGGTGAAAGACCGCGACCCTACAGGTTGCCGCAGGCACTGGCAAATGCCGGCCCGGCGGTGACGCAGGCGGTTGCGAAACGGCGCCGGACCTCACTTGAGCAATGCCTTCAGCGCCTCCAGCGGCAATGGCCGGCTGTACAGATAGCCCTGATACAGATGGCAGCCCAACCCTTGCAGGAACTCCAGCTGTTCCGGGGTCTCCACACCCTCGGCGATGATCTCCAGCGCCAGGCTGCGGGCCATGGCGACGATGGCGCGGATGATCTCGGCGTCGTTCGGGTCGCTGGTGGCGTCGCGGATGAACGACTGGTCGATCTTCAGCGTGTCCACCGGCAGGCGCTTGAGGTAGGTCAGGGACGAATAGCCGGTGCCGAAGTCGTCCATGGCGAAGGTCACGCCGAGCTTCTTGAGGCGGCGCATCTTGCTGATGGTGTCTTCCAGGTTCTGGATCACGATGCCTTCGGTGATCTCCAATTTCAGCAGCGAGCAGGGCAGGCCGTGGCCGGTCATGCTCTGCTCGATGCGCTCGACGAAATCGTTCTGGCGGAACTGGCGCGGGCTGATGTTCACGCACAGGGTGAAGTTGAGCGGGTCGATCAGGTGCTCGGCGATCAGTTGCTTGAAGGCGTCGCAGGCCTCGTCGAGGATCCAGGTGCCGACTTCGAGGATCAGCCCGCTGTCCTCCAGCACCTTGATGAACTCGGCGGGGGACTGCGCGCCGAGCTCCGGGTGGTTCCAGCGCACCAGGGCTTCGGCGCCGATGATGCGGTTGTCCTTGGCGTCGATCTGCGGCTGGTAATGCATGGTGAATTCGTTGCGCGACAGCGCCAGGCGCAGGTCGGTCTCCATGCGCTGGCGCTCGCTGGCCGCCTTCTGCATGGTGTTGTGGTACATCTGCGTGGTGTTGCGTCCCGAGTCCTTGGCCCGGTACAGCGCGATGTCGGCGCGCTTGAGCAGGTCGGTCGGGGTCGAGCCGTGATCGGGGATCAGCGCCACGCCGATGCTCGGGGTCACCTGCAGGCGCTGGCCGTCGAGGAACATCGGCTCCGACAGCAGCTCGCGGATGGTGTCGGACAGCTCCCGCACCTGGGTGCTGACCTCGTTGCGCGTGCCCTCCAGGCCGCTGAGCAGCACCACGAACTCATCGCCGCCCAGGCGCGCGACGGTGTCTTCCATGCGCACGCTGGCCTCCAGGCGTGCGGTGATGATCTTGAGCACGGTGTCGCCGACCGGGTGCCCGAGGGAATCGTTGATGTGCTTGAAGTGGTCCAGGTCGAGGAACAGCAGCGCCCCGCGCAGGTTGTGGCGCTTGAGCAGGGCGATCTGCTGGCTCAGGCGGTCCATCAGCAGTGCGCGGTTGGGCAGGTTGGTCAGCGGGTCGTGGTAGGCCAGGTGGCGGATCTGCGCTTCGGCGTTCTTCAGCAGGCTGACGTCCCGGGCGGTCAGCAGCAGGCAGGCGGTCTCGTTGAGATTGATCGGTTCGACCGAGACCTCCACCGTCAGCAGTTCGCCGCGCTTGTTGCGGCCGAGCATTTCCTGGTGATGCACGCGGCCCTTGATCTGCAGTTCGGCCAACAGGGCCGAGCGCTGTTTCTCCTCGGCCCAGATGCCCACCTGATACATGGTCTTGCCGATCACCTCGTCGGCGCGGTAGCCGGTGAGCCGGCAGAAGCCGTCGTTGACCTCCAGGTAGCGCCCGGTGTCGCGTTCGCTGATGGTGATGGCGTCGGGGCTGGAGTGGAACGCCTTGGCGAACTTTTCCTCGCTGGCCTTGAGCGCCGCCTCCGAGCGCTGTTGCTGGGTGATGTCGCGCAGGGTGGTGACGATGCAGGGCTGGTTGCCGACGCTGATCTGGCGGCTGGAGATCACGCAGGTCAGGGACTGGCCGTCCTTGTGCTGGACGATGATCGCCACGTTGCTCAGGCCCTGCTCGCGGATCACCCGCTCGATGCGCTGCAGGCTCTTGGCCGAGGCGTCCCACAGGCCGATCTCTTCGGCGGTGCGGTCGATCACCTCGGCGGCGCTCCAGCCGAAGGTCTGGCTGAAGCTGGAGTTGATCTCGATGAATTCCCCGGTTTCCTGGCGTGTCACGCAGATCGGGTCGGGGCTGACCTGGAACAGGGTGGCGAACTTCTCCTCGGACGCCACCAGGCGCTGTTCGCGCTCGACCTGGTCGGTGATGTCCAGCAGGGTGCCGGCCATGCGCAGCGGCACGCCGTTTTCGTCGCGGTAGAGGCGGGCGCGGCTTTCGAGGTAGCGGGAGCTGCCGTCGGGCAACTGCACGCGGTAAGTCAGCTGGTAATTGCCGGCCGGGCCCTCGCGCAGGCTGCGGTAGGCGTCGCGCATGCTGTCGCGCTCTTCGCCGGGCACGCCTTCGAAGAACTCCTCGAACGATTCGTGGAAGGGCTTGGGCTCCAGGCCGTGCAACTGCGCCGCCCGGGCCGAGCCGTAGAGCATGCCGGTGGGGATGTCCCAGTCCCAGGTGCCCAGCTGCGCCGAGTCCAGCGCCAGGTCCAGGCGCTCCTGGCTGTCCTTGAGGGCGTGCTCGGCGGCTTTGCGTTCGGTGGTGTCGAGGAAGGTGCTGAGCAGGTAGGGCTGGCCTTCGAGCTCGACCTTCTGCGCGCTGAGGATGCCGTCGTGGATCTGGCCGTTGCTGGCGCGGAACTGCACCTCCCGGCTGACCAGGTCGCCCTTGGCCTTGGTGGCCTTGACCAGCTCCGCCCGCTGCTCCGGATGCACCCACAGGCCCAGTTCCAGGGTGGTGCGGCCGATGGCGTCCTGCACCGGCCAGCCGAACAGGCTTTCGAAGTACTGGTTGGCCTCGCTGATGAGGCCGTCCTCCTGGCGGGTCAGCAGCACCATGTTGGGGCACAGGTGAAACAGCGTGGCAAAACGTTTCTCGGAACTGGTGAGGGCCTGTTCCCGCTGGCGCTGGTGGGTGATTTCGCGGATCACCCCGATCATTCGGGGCCGGCCGTGCTTGTCCGGCACCAGGCTGCCGCTGATCTCCAGCCAGTGCAGGCTGCCGTCGGGCCAGCGGATGCGGTGGTGCATGGCCTGTTCCAGCGGCGCGCCGGCGATCACGGCGTGGAAGGCCCGGACGGTCTTGGCCCGGTCTTCGGGCGGCAGCAGGTCGAGGTATTCCAGGTCTTCGGGCAGCGGTTGCCGGGGATCGAAGCCGAACAGCGCCTGGGTGCCCCGCGACCAGCTGATCTTGCCGCGCTCGATGTCCCAGTACCAGGCGCCCAGCCGTGCGCCGTTGAGCGCCGCCAGCAACTGCGGCGCGCTTTCCCAGCTCTGCTCGGAACGCCGCGGGTCAATGGCCTGAATGCGTGGCATCGGCGGAATACGGTCGACAGATTTCGGCATTGTTGACGGGCCTTGAGCTGATTTGGGCGTTAGGCACAGGGAAAGGCGGCTCTATAGGAGTAGCACAAGTTAGCCGTGAGTCCCTGGCAGATCGATTTGTGCATCCAGCAAGGCCATGAAGGCCCGCGCGGCGTTCGACAGCGTCCGTTCGGTGTGCAGGATATAGCCTAGCTGGCGACTGAGCTGTATGCCCGGCAAAGGTATGCGCGCCACCTGTTCGTCGAGCATGGTGCGCGGCAGCACGCTCCAGGCCAGGCCGATGGAGACCATCATCTTGATGGTTTCCAGGTAGTTGGTGCTCATGGCGATGTTCGGCGTCAGGCCCTGGGCCTCGAACAGCTTCTGCACGATGTGGTGGGTGAAGGTGTTGCCGCCGGGGAACACCGCCGGATGGCCGGCGACGTCGGCCAGGTTGACGGCGCCGTTGCTGAGCAGCGAATGCTCCGGGGCGACCACGAAATCCAGGGGGTCGTCCCACACCGGCGTGGCCTTGACCAGCGCATGGGGCTCCGGCGCCAGGGTGATGACCGCCAGTTCGGCCCGGCCGTGGAGGATTTCCTCGTAGGCCACTTCCGAATCCAGGAACTGAATGTCCAGCGCGACCTGCGGGTAGCGGCGGGTGAACTCGCGCAGCAGCGGCGGCAGGCGGTGCAGGCCGATGTGGTGGCTGGTGGCCAGGGTCAGGCGGCCGCCGACCTCGCCGGTCAGGTTGGTCAGGGCCCGGCGGGTGTCGTCCAGCACGTTGAGAATCTGGTACGCCCGCGGCAGCAGGGCCCGGCCGGCCTCGGTCAGGCCGACTTCGCGGCCCAGCCGGTCGAACAGGCGCACCTTCAATTGCTGTTCAAGGCCGGCGATGCGTTTGCTGACCGCCGGTTGCGTCAGGTGCAGGCGTTCGCCGGCGCCGGAGAAGCTGCCGGTCTCGGCGATCGCGATGAAGGCGTTGAGGTTGGCCAGGTCCATTTTCGTATTCCAGTTGGTTATTCAAAGCATAAAAAATATGAATTTGAGTTATTCAATCTAACGCCATAGGATCGACCTCACAAGCCAAAGGGTTATCGATAAGCCCAGGGCATAGAAACAAGCTGATGAGGAAACCGTCTGATGGCCGGCAAAACGCTCTACGACAAGCTCTGGGATTCGCATTTGGTCAAGCAGCGCGACGATGGCTCCGCGCTGATCTACATCGACCGTCACATCATCCATGAAGTGACGTCGCCGCAGGCCTTCGAAGGCCTGCGCCTGGCCGGGCGCAAGCCGTGGCGCATCGACGCCAACATCGCGACCCCGGACCACAACGTACCGACCACCCCGGAGCGCAAGGGCGGCATCGCGGCCATCGCCGATCAGGTCTCGCGCCTGCAGGTCCAGACCCTCGACGACAACTGCGACGAATATGGCATCGTCGAATTCAAGATGAATGACGTGCGTCAGGGCATCGTGCATGTGATCAGCCCCGAGCAGGGCGCGACCTTGCCGGGCATGACCGTGGTCTGCGGCGACTCCCACACCTCGACCCACGGCGCGTTCGGCGCGCTGGCCCACGGCATCGGCACCTCCGAGGTCGAGCACGTGCTCGCCACCCAGTGCCTGGTGGCCAAGAAAATGAAGAACATGCTGGTGCGCGTCGACGGCCAATTGCCGTTCGGCGTGACCGCCAAGGACATCGTCCTGGCCGTGATCGGCAAGATCGGCACCGCCGGCGGCAATGGCCACGCCATCGAGTTCGCCGGCAGCGCCATCCGCGACCTGTCCATCGAAGGCCGCATGACCATCTGCAACATGTCCATCGAGGCCGGTGCCCGCGTGGGCCTGGTGGCGGCGGACGAAAAGACCGTCGAATACGTCAAGGGCCGTCCGTTCGCGCCCAAGGGCGCCCAGTGGGAGCAGGCAGTCGAGGCGTGGAAAGACCTGGTGTCCGACGCCGACGCCCGTTTCGACACCGTGGTCGAGCTCGACGCCGCGCAGATCAAGCCGCAGGTCAGCTGGGGCACCTCGCCGGAAATGGTGCTGGCCGTTGACCAGAACGTGCCGGACCCGGCCAAGGAAGCGGATCCGGTCAAGCGCGACTCCATCGTCCGCGCCTTGAAATACATGGGCCTGACCGCCAACCAAGCGATCACCGACATCCAGCTCGACCGCGTGTTCATCGGTTCGTGCACCAATTCGCGGATCGAAGACCTGCGCGCGGCGGCCGAGATCGCCAAGGGCCGCAAGGTGGCCTCGACCATCAAGCAGGCCATCGTGGTGCCGGGCTCGGGCCTGGTGAAGGCCCAGGCGGAAGCCGAAGGCCTGGACAAGATCTTCCTGGAGGCCGGTTTCGAATGGCGCGAGCCGGGCTGCTCGATGTGCCTGGCGATGAACCCGGACCGGCTGGAGTCCGGCGAGCACTGCGCCTCGACCTCCAACCGCAACTTCGAAGGGCGTCAGGGCGCCGGTGGCCGCACCCACCTCGTCAGCCCGGCCATGGCCGCTGCGGCGGCGGTGAACGGTCGTTTCATCGACGTTCGTGAATTGATCCAGGGAGCACAGTAACCATGAAGGCCTTCACTCAACACCAGGGACTCGTCGCGCCGCTGGACCGTGCCAACGTCGACACCGACCAGATCATCCCCAAGCAATTCCTCAAGTCGATCAAGCGCACCGGCTTCGGCCCCAACCTGTTCGACGAATGGCGTTACCTCGATGTGGGCCAGCCGTACCAGGACAACTCCAAGCGGCCGCTGAACAAGGACTTCGTGCTCAACGCCGAGCGCTACCAGGGCGCCAGCGTGCTGCTGGCCCGGGAGAACTTCGGGTGCGGCTCCAGCCGCGAACACGCGCCGTGGGCGCTGGACGAGTACGGTTTCCGCAGCATCATCGCGCCGAGCTACGCCGACATCTTCTTCAACAACAGCTTCAAGAACGGCTTGCTGCCGATCATCCTCAGCGAGGAAGAGGTCGATGAGCTGTTCAAGCAGGTCGAGGCCGAGCCGGGCTACCAGCTGCAGATCGACCTGCAGGAGCAGACCGTGACCCGTCCGGACGGCAAGGTGCACCGCTTCGAGATCGACGCGTTCCGCAAGCATTGCCTGCTCAACGGCCTGGACGACATCGGCCTGACCCTGCAGGACGGCGATGCGATCGCGGCGTTCGAAGCGGCGCACCGCAAGAGCCAGCCGTGGTTGTTCCGCGACGCGTAATTGATTCGGGATTCATGTCGTCTGGGCCGGCCCTATCGCTGGCAAGTCGAATCGTCGCACCGCAGCTCCCACAGGGATTTGCGGTGTTCACAGAACCTGTGGGAACTGGCCGAACAGGCTCAACAAGATCAAGGGCAATACCCACAGGGATTTTCGGTGTCCGCAAAACCTGTGGGAGCTGGCTTGCCAGCGATGAGGCCGTAACAGGCACAACAAGATCAAGGGAAAGTCCACCATGACCCGCACCGCCCAGCACACCCAGGTCGTACAGAAGCAGTTCGGTGAACAGGCCGCCGCCTACCTGAGCAGCGCCGTTCACGCCCAAGGCGCCGAGTTCGCGCTGCTGCAGGCCGAACTGGCCGGGCAGGGCGGGGCGCGGGTGCTGGATTTGGGCTGCGGTGCCGGGCACGTGAGTTTTCACGTCGCATCCTTGGCCAAGGAGGTGGTGGCCTACGACCTGTCGCAGCAGATGCTCGACGTGGTCGCGGCCGCCGCCGTCGACCGGGGCCTGGGCAACATCGTCACGGTCAACGGCGCCGCCGAGCGGCTGCCGTTCGCCGACGGCGAATTCGATTTCGTGTTCAGCCGCTATTCGGCGCACCATTGGAGCGACCTCGGGCTGGCCCTGCGCGAAGTTCGGCGGGTGCTCAAGCCCGGTGGCGTGGCGGCGTTCATCGATGTGCTGTCGCCCGGCAGTCCGCTGTTCGACACGTACCTGCAAAGCGTCGAAGTGCTGCGCGACACCAGCCATGTGCGCGATTATTCGGCCGGCGAGTGGCTGCGCCAGGTCAGCGAGGCCGGTCTGCACACCCGCAGCACCGCGCGTCAGCGCCTGCGTCTGGAATACAACAGCTGGGTCGAGCGCATGCGCACCCCCGAGGTGATGCGCGCCGCGATCCGCGAGCTGCAGCGCTCGATGGGCGATGAAGTGCGCGAATATTTTGAGATTGAGGCCGACGGTTCGTTCAGTACAGATGTACTGGTGCTGATGGCCGAACGCTAAACACATTTTTCCGGGCGCGCCGGTCAGCGGCGCACCGACTGAAGACATGAGGAAAGCATGAGCAAGCAGATTCTGATTCTCCCGGGTGACGGCATCGGTCCGGAAATCATGGCCGAGGCGGTCAAGGTGCTGGAGCTGGCCAACGACAAGTACGGCCTGGGCTTCGAGCTGAGCCACGACGTGATCGGCGGCGCCGCCATCGACAAGCACGGCGTGCCGCTGGCCGACGAGACCCTGGAACGCGCCCGCGCCGCCGACGCGGTGCTGCTGGGCGCCGTGGGCGGCCCGAAATGGGACACCATCGAGCGTGACATCCGCCCTGAGCGCGGCCTGCTGAAGATCCGTGCGCAACTGGGCCTGTTCGGCAACCTGCGCCCGGCGATCCTCTACCCGCAACTGGCCGACGCGTCGAGCCTGAAGCCTGAGATCGTCGCCGGCCTGGACATCCTGATCGTCCGCGAGCTGACCGGCGGCATCTACTTCGGCGCCCCGCGCGGCACCCGCGAGCTTGCGAACGGCGAGCGCCAGTCCTACGACACCCTGCCGTACAGCGAAAGCGAGATCCGCCGCATCGCCCGCGTCGGCTTCGACATGGCCCGCGTGCGCGGCAAGAAGCTGTGCTCGGTGGACAAGGCCAACGTTCTGGCCTCCAGCCAGCTGTGGCGCGAAGTGGTCGAGCAGGTGGCCAAGGACTACCCGGACGTCGAGCTGAGCCACATGTACGTCGACAACGCCGCCATGCAGCTGGTGCGCGCACCGAAGCAGTTCGACGTGATCGTCACCGACAACATGTTCGGCGACATCCTGTCCGACGAGGCCGACGGCAGCATGCCGATGGAACCGGTGAGCATCGACGCCTCGTCGGACAGG
>NZ_JBIVHR010000096.1:0-12974 GCF_044749305.1 Pseudomonas sp. NPDC089534
GCGGCGGCAGCGTTGCCCCTTCACGGTTGGGGTCGCCAGGTTCGGGAGCGATGTCTGCCGGCCAGGCTATTAGCCAGCAGCATCCCGAACCGCGCGAGATTCTACCAGCTTGAAGCCGTTTGCGTTATATCCGCTTCTTCAGTGCTTATATCCGGTTCTTTAAGGTATAGAGCATTTCGAGTGCGCGGCGCGGGGTCATGTCGTCCAGGTCAAGCTTGGCCAACTCGTCCAGCACCGGGTGCGGCAGGCTGGCGAACAGGTCGCTCTGCATCGGCGCGGCCGGTTTGCCTTTGGCCGGCGCAGGCTGTTCATGGGGCAGGCTGGTGGTCTCCAGCCGGGCCAGGTGCTCGCGCGCGCGCACGATCACTTCGCTCGGCACCCCGGCCAGTTGCGCAACGGCCAGGCCATAGCTCTGGCTGGCCGGCCCCGGCAGCACGTGGTGCAGGAACACGATGCGTTCGTTGTGCTCGGTGGCGTTGAGGTGCACGTTGGCCACCAGCGGCTGGGCCTCCGGCAGCACGGTCAGCTCGAAGTAATGGGTGGCGAACAGCGTGTAGGCGCGCAGGTGCGCCAGGCGTTCGGCCGCAGCCCAGGCCAGGGACAGGCCGTCGAAGGTGCTGGTGCCGCGGCCGACTTCGTCCATCAGCACCAGGCTGCGGTCGGTGGCGTTGTGCAGGATGTTGGCGGTCTCGCTCATTTCCACCATGAAGGTCGAGCGCCCGCCGGCCAGGTCGTCGCTGGAGCCGATCCGGGTGAAGATCCGGTCCACCAGCGACAGCTCGCAACTGGCCGCCGGCACGAAGCTGCCGATGTGCGCCAGCAGCACAATCAACGCCGTTTGCCGCATATAAGTGGATTTACCGCCCATGTTCGGGCCGGTGATCACCAGCATCCGGGTGTTGTCGTCCAGGCTCAGGTCGTTGGCCACGAACGGCGTGGTCAGCACCTGCTCGACCACCGGGTGACGGCCCTGGACGATGCGCATGCACGGTTCGCTGACGAACGTCGGGCAGTTGAGGTCGAGGTTCAGCGCGCGTTCGGCGAGGTTGCTCAGCACGTCGAGCTCGGCCAGCGCCGAGGCGGTGTCCTGCAGCGGTGGCAATTGGCTGATCAGATCCTCCAGCAGCGCTTCGTAGAGCATCTTCTCCCGGGCCAGCGCACGGCTCTTGGCCGACAGCGCCTTGTCTTCGAACGCCTTGAGTTCCGGGGTGATGAAGCGCTCGGCGCCCTTGAGGGTCTGGCGCCGGATGTAATCGGCCGGCGCCGACTCGGCCTGTTTGCTCGGCAGTTCGATGAAGTAGCCGTGGATGCGGTTGTAGCCGACCTTCAGGTTGGCCAGGCCCGTGCGGGCCTTTTCCCGGGCTTCCAGGTCGATGAGGAACTGGCCGGCGTTTTCGCTGAGCGATTGCAGTTCGTCGAGTTCGCTGTCGTAGCCGGTCTTGAGCACGCCGCCGTCGCGGATCACCGCCGGCGGGTTGTCGATGATGGCCTTTTCCAGCAGCGCCGCCAGTTCCGGGTAGGTGCCGGCGGTGGTGGCCAGGCGCGTCAGGTGCGGGGCTTCCAGATCGGCCATCGCCGCCTGCAGTTCCGGCAGGGCGCCCAAGGCGTCGCGCAGGCGGGCGAGGTCACGGGGGCGGGCGTTGCGCAGGCCGATCCGCGCCAGGATCCGCTCGATGTCGCCGATTTCCTTGAGCTGCGGTTGCAGGCGTTCGAAGCGGTAGCGGTCGAGCAGGCAACTGATGGAGCTCTGGCGCGCCAGCAGGACGGTCAGGTCGCGCAGCGGACGGTTCAGCCAGCGGGTCAGCAGGCGGCTGCCCATGGCGGTCTGGCAGCGGTCGACCACCGATTGCAGGGTGTTGTCGCGACCGCCGGCCAGGTTGGTGTCCAGCTCCAGGTTGCGCCGGCTCGCGCCGTCCAGCACCACGGTGTCGTCCAGGCGTTCATGACGCAGGCTGCGCAGATGGGGCAGGGCAGTGCGCTGGGTTTCCTTGGCGTAGGCCAGCAGGCAGCCGGCGGCGCCGATGGCCAGGGTCAGGTTCTCGCAGCCGAAGCCTTTCAGGTCCTGGGTGGAGAATTGCTGGCAGAGGCTTTTGAGCGCCGAATCACGCTCGAAGTCCCACGGTGCGCGGCGACGCACGCCACGGCGCTTTTCCGCCGGCAGGTCCTTTGGCCAGTCGTCCGGGATCAACAGCTCCACCGGGTTGACCCGCTCCAGCTCCGCCAGCAGGTTTTCCCAGCCCTTGATCTCCAGCACGCTGAAGTTGCCGCTGGTGATGTCCAGCACCGCCAGGCCGAACAGGCGCTCGTCGCCCAGCACGGCTGCGAGCAGGTTGTCGCGGCGCTCGTCCAGCAGCGCTTCGTCGCTGACCGTGCCGGGCGTGATGATCCGCACCACCTGGCGCTCGACCGGGCCCTTGCTGGTGGCCGGGTCGCCGATCTGTTCGCAGATCACCACCGACTCGCCCAGCTTCACCAGTTTCGCCAGATAGCCTTCCGCCGCGTGGAACGGGATCCCGCACATCGGGATCGCCTGCCCCGCCGACTGCCCGCGGGCGGTCAGGGTGATGTCCAGCAGCTTGGCCGCCTTCTTCGCGTCCTCGTAGAAGATCTCGTAGAAGTCGCCCATGCGGTAGAACATCAGCTGATCCGGGTGCTGGTTCTTCAGGCGCCAGTACTGCTGCATCATCGGGGTATGGGAGGACAGGTCGGAGACGGCTTTATTCATCGGATTGTCAGGCAACTCGTTCAAAGGAGTGGGGCAAAAGCGGGGCGTCGGCCAGGCTTTTCCGCGATGGGCGCAAGGTTACCATGGGCGGTCTGTCGGGCGCAGGCATGGCGGTCGAGTGACAGGTCAATGCGGTAAAAAGCGCGATTATGCATCATTTATGCAAATCAGCATTTGTCTTCGCCGAATTCTTCAAGCACTATGCGCGTTATGCAAAAACGCAACGTATCTACCGTATTAAGAGCACTGCTCGACCGGCACGGGATCTCCCCCACGGAGCTTCACCGTCGCACCGGCGTGCCTCAATCCACTCTCTCGCGGATTCTCAGCGGGAAGATCGTCGATCCTTCGGACAAGCACATCTCCAAGATCGCCGAGTACTTCGCCGTGAGCACCGATCAGCTGCGCGGGCGCGCCGACATTGCGCCGGCGGCCGCCGGTGCGCGCGATGACGTGCATGCGGAACTCAAGGACATAAGCCTGTGGGACGACGACACCCCCGTCGATGACGACGAGGTGTCGGTGCCCTTTCTTCGTGAGGTTGAATTGGCTGCAGGATCAGGAAGATTCGTCGTGGAAGAGAGCGAGCGCTCAAGCCTGCGCTTCGGCAAGCGCAGCCTGCGTCACAACGGTGTGCAGTTCGACCAGGCCAAGTGCGTGACGGTGCGGGGCAACAGCATGTTGCCGGTGCTGCGCGACGGTGCCACGGTCGGCGTCAATGCCGGCAAGTGCGGCATCGGCGACATCGTCGACGGCGACCTCTATGCGATCAACCACAATGGCCAACTGCGGGTGAAGCAGCTCTATCGCCTGCCCACCGGCATCCGCCTGCGCAGCTTCAACCGTGACGAACATCCGGACGAGGACTACAGCTTCCAGGAGATCCAGGAAGAGCAGATCGTCATCATCGGTCACGTCTTCTGGTGGGGCATGTACGCCCGATAGCACCACCCCTGTCTGACAGAACCCGCCCCTCGGCGGGTTTTTTTTCGCCTGTCGAAAACCGGCAAAGCCAAGAGCGGCGGGGCCTTCATGCGCCCGTGCATTTGTCGTGCATAAATAAATGCATTTTTGCATTGACTGCATATGCATGAATGCATATTCTTGCCACCAAGCCGCTCGACAAAGCGGCTGGCAAGACCGCTCTTTAGTTCCACAAGAACAGGCAGCGATGAACCGGCCTCAACGGTTCAGAGGGTTGGCAACTGACCCGGGTGTGCAGCGTAAAGCACCAAGAGCAGTTATCCGGCGGGCAGGGACCGCGGCCGGAGGAACAATTTGAACGGACTCGTACCGCGCCAGTAGCGCCGAAAAGTCAGCTTCCTTTCGCTTTAGGGAATGAAAGGAAGGCGAAGGAACGCATTACTGAAAAGCCCGGTGCATAACCGGGCTTTTTGGAATGCTTACCTCAAACCGTCACAAGGCATGCAGGCCATGCCGGGTTCGCAGATATCGACAGCGGTTTCGCTGAACATCAGTCGCAAGGAAGAAAAAATGATTCGTTACGTCTACATCGAAATGATCAACGTCATGCCCTTTCCGAAAGTCCTGCAGGTCGTGGACGCGGAGCAAATGCCGGATTCGCCGGGAGTCCCCGGCAACTGGGTCGAGGTCAGTGTCGATACCCCGGCTCAGCCGGGATGGAAGGCTCAATTCACGGCAACCGGTTGGGTCTTTTCCGAGCCGACCTATGAGGATCATGTCGGTATCGCCACTAACCGCATGCACCAGCTGCTGAGCTCGGCAAGCGGATGGCTGAGCGTCAATCCGCTGCAGTACAAGCTGGATCTGGGACTCGCCACGCCTGATGAGGAGGCGACCCTGCAGGCCTACAAGCAGTACTACATCAACGTGTGTGAAGTGAAGAACCAGTCCGGATACCCGTACACGATCAATTGGCCTGCCGCGCCATTCTGATCCTGCCCAGGGACAGAGCCCGCATTGCTGAAAAGCCCGGCCGCACGCCGGGCCTTTCGGAATGTCTGCCTCAAGAGAAAACGTTTGAACCCAATACACATCACTCATCAATCACACCAGGAGGCGTGACATGACAAACGAGCAACAAGCGTTGGCGGACATGCCGATCTGGCTGGTCATCTTCCTCGCCGTGGCGGGCGGGGTGTCCGGCGAGATGTGGCGCGCCGACAAGGATGGCGCCCGCGGCTGGCCGCTGCTGCGTCGCCTGGCCCTGCGCTCCGGCGCCTGCATGATCTGCGGCGTCTCGGCGATCATGCTTCTGTATGCCGCCGGCCTGTCGATCTGGGCCGCCGGCGCTTTCGGCTGCCTGACGGCGATGGCCGGCGCCGACGTGGCCATCGGACTGTACGAGCGCTGGGCCGCCAAGCGCATCGGCGTCTGCGAAGTTCCGCCCCGCGACTCCCAGTAACCCTTCATTTTTCGTCTCGCTGCAGCCTTTGCGGCGCGATGGCGCGTGGACATTAGAAAAGGAGGTCATGCATGCCCGCACCGATCCAGCAACCTTCGCAGCTGTTCACGGCGATGGCGACAACCTTGCGCAACGCCGCCGGCCTTAATGTGCAGGTCGGTGCCCACCCGGACTTCACCGCCCCAGGCGACAAGGCCTGGGTGCTGATCGACATCGAACGAAACGGCCCGGGCGAACGGGCGGCCGACGGACGCATCGCCCATGTGCTGACGCTGTCGCTGCAAGTCGTCCCGGCGGTTTCCGCCAGCGCGTTTGCGGCCTGCGACCTGATCGCCGCGCTGAAGAACCTGGCCACCGACAACCGCTGGGGCTTGCCCGGCGACCAATGCGACCGGCCCCTGAACCTCGACGGCGTGCCGTCGCTGCTCGTCCAGGGCGGGCAGTCGCACAAGGCCTGGACGCTCTCGTTCATCCAGACCCTCTACCTCGGCCCGACCTTGCTCGACGATCCGCTCGGCACCCCGGTATTCGCCCGCACCTGGGAAGTCAGCGACATCGACGACCCCGACCAATACACCCCGCTGGAGGGCTGAACCGTGTTCGATGCGCTGCTACGGATGCAACTGGGCCCGATCATCGAGCGGCTGGCCGAGATGGAGGCGGAAGTCGAAGACCTGCACCGCCGCGCCGAGAGCTTCTGCCGCATCGGCGTGTGCCAGGAAGTGGATGCCGCCGGCAACACCTGCCGGGTCAGCCACGGCGGACTGCTGACGCCGTCCATCAAGTTCTTCAACCCCAGCGCCGGGGCGCAGAGCGAATCGCGGATCCCGACGCCGGGCGAGCAATGCCTGCTGTTCAACTACGGCAGCGGCGAAAGCGGCGCGCAGAGCGTGGCGCTGTTCGGCTTGAACAGCGACCGGTTTCCGCCGGCCTCCACGGTGCCGACGCTGACCCGTCGGGTGCACGGGGACGGCAGCGAAAGCGGTTACGACGACGCCACCCACACCTTGCATTGGCAGAACGGCCCGGCCGCGTTCAAAGGCTCCCGCGAATCGCTGGAGCTGAGCATCGGCCCGGCGCGCCTGGCGATGACCGCGCAGGCCATCAACCTGCAACTGGGCGCCACCGGCCTGACGATCGACGCGGCGGGCGTGCACTTCAGCGGCCCGCTGGTGGATCACCAGGGCCGCGTCATCAGCCCCTGACCCGAGAGCTTCCCATGATCGGAATCGATAGAGACACCGGGGCCACGGTCGACGATTGGCTGCAGTTCGTGCAGCGCGCGACCCGGGCCCTGACCACGCCGCTGGGCACCCGGCAGAAACGGCCCCTGTACGGATCCTTGATCCCCGCCTTGCTGGGCCGGAACGTCGGCGACGATACCTTGCTCCTGGCCCAGAGCCACGCGGCGCAGGCGTTCTACAACCCGCAGAACGGCATCGGCGACTTCCAGCCGCAGGTGATCGTCGCCACACGCCGGGGCGCCGGTCTGCTGCTGCGTTTCGCCGGCACCTGGAAAAACCGCCAACAGACTTTCGAGGTCGTGACATGAGCATGCTGATCCCCGGCCAGAACCAGTTGGCCGAACCTGCGCTGATCGCCATCGACGCCTTCGAGGATTTGCTCGCCGAGTTCAAGGCCTTCGTCGTCGACTACGTCAAGGCCCGCGCCCCGCAAAGCGCCGAGAAGCTCAAGGCCAGCCTGGAGAACGAAAGCGAACTGCTGACCCTGGCCCTTGAAGCCTTCTGCGTGCGCCTGCAGACCCATGAGCGCAAGTACAACGCCCGCATCAAGCAGATGCTGGCGTGGTGGGCCACCGGCAGCAACCTCGACGCGCGGCTGGCGGACATGGGCCTGGAGCGCCAGTTGCTCGATCCGGGCGATCCGGCCGCTTTCCCGCCGGTGCCGCCGGTGTACGAGAGCGACGACGACGCCCGCCTGCGCTACTACCTGGCGCCCCATGCGCCGGCGGCGGGTTCGCGGATGCAGTACCGCCGCGAAGTCTTCACCCTCGGCGAACGGCCTGCGGTGAAAGTGGCGTCGGCCGACGCCGGCGTGGTGAACGTCACCTACACCTTCGCCCCGGACGGCCTCGCCGCCCAGGTCAAGGACGGCAACGGCCGGCGCACCGCGCCCGGCGAAGTGCAGGTCACCGTGCTGGCGCGGGAGGGTGACGGCACGCCGTCCGCCGCGTTGCTCGACGGGGTGCGCAAGCATTTCGCCCGGCCCGACGTCTGCCCGGAGACCGACAAGGTCACCGTGCGCGGCGCCGACATCCAGCGCTACAAAATCCGCGTAGTCGCCAAGATCAACTCAGGCCCCGACTCGGGCTTGACCAAGGTCGCCGCCGAGCAGCACCTGCAAGCCTACGCCGACAGTTGCCACCGCCTGGAAGGGCGGGTCGACCCGAGCTGGATCGACTACACGCTGCACAGCGCCGGCGCCGTGCAACTGCAGATCCTCGAACCGCTGGCGCCCATCGTCACCACCGCGTTCCAGGCGCCGTACTGCACGGCGGTCGAAGTCGAGGTGCAGACGCTATGAGCGAGCAGACGCAGCGCCCGACGTTGCTGCCGGTCAACAGTTCGCCGCTTGAGCGCGCGCTGGACATTGGCTTCGGCGCTTTGCTCGACCGCATCGCGCCACCGTTTCCCGAGTTGATGGATCCGACGCAGACGCCTGTGGCGTTTCTGCCGTACCTGGCGGCGGACCGCGGGGTCGCCGAATGGAGCACCGATGCGCCGGATGCGGAAAAGCGCCTGACCGTCGAACTGGCCTGGCCCACCGCGCGCCAGGCCGGCACCCGCACGGCGCTGGAAAACGCCGCCAAAGGTCTGCAGCTGCGCCCCGAGGTGCGCGCCTGGTACGAACAGACACCTCCCGGCACGCCCTACAGCTTTTCGGTGCGGGCGTTTTCCGAACAGCCTTACAGCGAAGAGATCGACGCCCGGCTCGACCGGCGCCTGGCTGACGCCAAGAGCGAACGGGATGTGCTGTCGGTGTCGGTGGGCTTGAGCGCCTTCGGCAGCCATTCGGTCGGCGCCGCGACGTTCTGCGGCGAACTGACCACGGTCTACCCGGTTTTCATCGAAGGGCTCGAAGCGTCGGGCCAAGCCTACAAGGCGGCCGGGCTGTACGCCGTCGAAACATCCACTATTTATCCTCAGGGGGCCTGAATGGCTGACTATTACACCCTGCTCACCAACGCAGGGATTGCCTACGAGACCGCCTGCAAGGCGGCGGGCGTGCCGATCAAGCTGACGCAGATTTCCGTCGGCGACGGCGGCGGCGCGGTCTACAACCCGGCGGCCACCGCCACCGCGCTCAAGCGCGAAGTCTGGCGCGGGCCGCTCAACGCGCTGTTCCAGGACGAGAAGAACCCGAGCTGGCTGCTCGCCGAAGTCACCATCCCGCCGGACGTCGGCGGCTGGTACGTGCGTGAGGCGGGGCTGTGGACCGACACCGGCATCCTCTACGCCATCGTCAAGTATCCGGAGTCGTTCAAGCCGGTGCTGGCCACCTCGGGTTCGGGCAAGGAGTTCTACATCCGCTCGATCTTCGAGACCAGCAACGCGTCGCTGGTGACGCTGCTGATCGATGACACGGTGGTCAAGGCCACCCGCGCCTGGGTCATGAGCTACCTGGCCGAAGAGCTCGGCAAACTTGACGGCAAGCAATCGGTGCGCGTGGCCGCGACCGGCAATGTCGTGCCGAACGGCGCGCAGCAGATCGACGGTGTGGCGGCGGTCGCCGGCGACCGCGTGCTGCTGGCGAACCAGACCCTGGCCAAGGACAACGGCCTGTGGGTCGTGGCCAACGGCGACTGGACGCGGGCCAACGATGCCAACGTCAGCGCCAAGGTCACGCCGGGCCTGACCGTAATGGTGGAGGAGGGCACCGCCAACGGCGATTCGCTGTGGCACCTGACCACCAATGCGCCGATCACCCTGGGGACGACCGCGCTGACGTTCAAGATGCTGGCCGGGCGCACGGGCATTGCCGCCGGCAGCTACAAGAGCCTGACCGTCGACGAATACGGTCGGGCCACGGCGGGTTCGAACCCGGACACTCTGGCCGGGTTCGGCATCAAGGATTCCTACACCAAGGCCGAAGTCGAAGCACTGATCGCCAAGGCCTCGGCGTTGCCGGTGGGTTCGATTGTCGCCTTCCCTGTTGATACGCCACCACCAGGCTTTCTGGAGCTGGACAACAGCGTCAAGAGCAGCGCGACCTACCCGGACCTGAGCGCCTATCTGGGCGGCAAGTTCAACAAGGGCGACGAGGGCGCGGGCAATTTCCGCTTGCCGGAAGCGCGTGGCGAATTCCTGCGCGGCTGGGATCATGGGAGGGGGGTGGATGCTGGTCGACAGTTGGGAGGTGTTCAACTGGATGCCATGCAGCGTCTCACTGGCGCTATAGCCGCCGCGGATGCGACAGGTCTTGCTCAAGCACTCAACGGCGTGTATGCCGGGAGCAAGTCGGGCGTATCAAAGGGTGTGACGGCTGCCGTAGACGCCTACACCAACGTCAATTTCGACAATGCCCGACAAGCCCGGACAGCTGATGAAAACCGTCCCCGCAACATCGCCGTCATGTGGTGCATCAAGGCCTGGAACGCCCCGGTCAATCAGGGGAACATCGACGTCGCCGCATTGGTCAAGGAAGTCCAACGACTCGGTTCCGCCGTGCCGGTCGGCGCCGTCATGGCGTTCCCGACCGGCATCGTTCCTCCGGGGTTCCTGGAGCTCAACGGCACCGTTCAGAGCATCGCGACCTATCCTGATCTGGCGAGCTACCTGGGCACCGCCTACAACAAGGGCGACGAAGGCGCCGGCAACTTCCGCCTGCCGGATTCGCGCGGCGAATTCCTGCGCGGTTGGGATCATGGACGCGGAACCGACGCAGGCCGGGCGATCGGCAGTTGGCAGGCCGACGACAACAAGGCGCATGCCCATACCTACACCCGGATTCCAAGTTTCGGCAACACCGGCGGCTCCAACGGCAGCGGCATCATCGCGGACAACGGTACGCAGGCAAGCAACGCCAACTTCAGCAGTTACCTGAACGCTTCGGGTGGCAGCGAGGCGCGTCCCCGCAACATCGCCGTCATGTGGTGCATCAAGGCCTGGAACGCCCCGGTCAATCAGGGAAACATCGACGTCGCCGCACTGGCCAAGGAGGTCGAGGCACTCAAGTCGGCCGTTCCGGTCGGCGCTGTCCTGTCGTTCCCGACCGGCGTCGTTCCCCCGGGGTTCCTGGAGCTCAACGGCAGCGTGCAGAGCATCGCGACCTATCCCGATCTGGCAACCTACCTGGGCACCGCCTACAACAAGGGTGACGAAGGCGCCGGCAATTTCCGCCTGCCGGATTCGCGCGGCGAATTCCTGCGCGGTTGGGATCATGGTCGGGGCGTGGATGCTGGCCGGGCAGTGGGAAGCTGGCAGAAGGGCAGTGTGCAGTCCTTTGATCCGTCCAACGTCAATCCGGCCGTTTCCGGTCTTTGGCACAACACGGCGTCGGATACCGGCCTTGCGGAACTTCATGGCCTGGATCCTCACACCGCTGTGGACTACTCCGTCAGCAACGCTGTGTTCAACGCAGGAGCGACGCCCGTCAGCGCTGGAGCGTTGGGTGTCACACGCCCTCGCAACCTCGCCGTCATGTGGTGCATCAAGGCCTGGAATGCGCCGGTCAACCAGGGAAACATCGATGTTTCCGTGTTGGCCGTTCTGGCGCAGCAAGCCACAGAACTCAATCAGGGCACGGCGAAGACCGCCACTCAGGCCCAGACAGACGCCGGCAGCGACGATCAAACGATCGTCACGCCGAAGAAACTGCGGTGGGGATTCTCGGCGCTCAAGGCTACAAACGGATATCTGATATTGCCGAGCTGGCTGGGCGGTTTGGTCATCCAATGGGGAACCACCGGAGCCATTGCCGCCGGTGCCCAAATGACAGTGACCTATCCGATTGCGTTCCCGAATGCTTCGGTCATGACATTGATCGGCAACAGTTCCTCGGTGGGCTCTACCGGTGCCACTTCCACACTTTGTGCCATGTACGGTGGAAGGACCTACTTCACGGTTTCCGCGCTCGGCAGCACGGGCCAACCGAATGGTCCATGGATTTCGATTGGCTGGTAATCAGGAGAACAGGTTATGTCACTTTTTTATGCCGCCTCCACTGGCGGCTTCTACGACGACACCGTTCACGGTGTCATGCCGGACGACGCAGTGAAGATCACTGCGCAGTTGCGTTCGCAACTGCTCGCCGGCCAGTCACAGTCACTGGCGATCATTGCGGATGCCGACGGAAACCCGGTGCTCAAACGGCCGGAGATGGATGCCGAAGCGCAAGCCAATCGCGAACGCATGTGGCGCGACGGCGAAATCGACAGCGTGAAATGGCTGCGTGAGCGTCATCGCGATGAACTCGAAATGTCCAGCCAGACGACATTGACCGTCGATCAGTACCAAGCGCTGCTGACTTATCTGAAGCGTCTGCGCGACTGGCCGCAGTCGGAGCGCTTTCCCGACGAACAGGCCCGCCCCGGACAACCTGACTGGATTGCGCAGCAGACCCGTTGAACGCCCCACATCCCGGGGCGTTTTTCTTCCCCCAATAAGCAATCAAAACCCGCCAAGCCCCTCCCCACGAGGGGCTTTCCCGTTTATGGAGAAACGAAAAATGGCAACCCGCCAAACCTACACCGTGCTCGTCCCGTTCCCCACCGGGGGCGGTCACTGGTCGAGCGTCGGCCAAGAGCTCGACCTGCTCGACGTCGAGGCCAGCGCGCTGCACACCGCCGGCCGGCTTGAGCTGAAAACCCCAACCACCCAGGCCAAAAAGGCCGCTGCCAAGAAGGCTGACTGAACATGGCTGAAGTCCTGAACTTCGAGCACAACGGCATCACCGTCAATGCCACCGAATCCCCCGAGGCCATGGGCGGCCTGGGCGACAACGTCATCGGCCTGGTCGGCACCGCGCCGAAGGCCGATCTGCTGATTCCGCGCAACGCGCCGTTCCGCATCAACAGCTTCACCACCCACGCGCTGCTGGATCCGACCGGCGCCGAAGAGGGCACCCTGTACCACGCGGTCTACCAGATCCTCAAAGTGGTCAAGGTGCCGGTGTACGTGGTGATCGTCGAGGCGGGCGCGACCCCGGCCGACACCGTCAACAACGTGATCGGCGGCATCGAGCCGGCCACCGGCCGCAAGCTGGGCCTGGCGGCGCTGGGCAGCGTGCCGGAAGACCTGACCATCATCGGCGCGCCGGGCTTCACCGGCACCAAGGCGGTGGCCGGCGAGTTCGCCTCGTTCGGCAAGCGCATCAAGGCCCGCGTGGTGCTGGACGGCAAGGACGCCTCGGTGGCGGACCAAGTGCTGTACAGCCAGGAGCTGGGCGGCGCGGACCTGGGCTTCGACCGTTGCCTGGTGGTGCACAACATGCCCGCCGTGTATTCGAAGGCGGCGAAGAAGAACGTTTTCCTGGCGCCGTCCAGCCTGGCGATCGCCGCGCTGGCCAAGGTCAAGCAGTGGGAAAGCCCGGGCAACCAGGTGACCTACGCCGAAGACGTGTCCCGTGTCGTGGAATACAACATCCTCGACACCTCCACCGAAGGCGACCTGCTCAACCGCTACGGCGTGAGCTACTACGCCCGCACCATCCTCGGCGGCTTCTCGCTGCTGGGCAACCGCTCGATCACCGGCAAGTTCATCAGCTACGTGGGCCTGGAAGACGCCATCAGCCGCAAGCTGGTGAAGGCCGGCCAGAAGGCCATGGCCAAGAACCTGACCAAGTCCTTCATGGACCAGGAGGTCAAGCGCATCAACGACTGGCTGCAGACCCTGGTCGCCGACG
>NZ_JBIVHR010000096.1:12984-21155 GCF_044749305.1 Pseudomonas sp. NPDC089534
GCGCCTCCGCCCGCTACGCGCCGAACGAACACATGGTTTACCAACTCAACGCCCGCGATGAAATCATCGAGCAGTTCCTGGAGGACGTTCTCTAATGTTTACCAACCGCAACCGCCAGGCCATCGCGGCCACCCTGCAAGGCCTGCCGCTGTCGGCGACCGTGGAAGAGTTCACGGCGCCGAAGATCGAGTTCGACATGGAAAACATGACGGGCGGCCGCTTCATCGTCGAGGAGATGGCCAAGAGCGCCAAGGCCCTGGGCGCCAAGCTGATCCTTCAGGGCGCAGGCCCCGAAATCATGCTCGCCCTGGGCGTGAAGCTGGGCGACGACATCCTGCTGAACGTGCGCGAGGCCGGCCAGGACCAGGACGGCAACACCTGGTTCACCTACCACACCGTCGGCGGCAAGCTGAAATCCCTTGAGGAAGGCACCGTGAAAATGGGCGAGAAGCCCAAGACCACCCTGGAGCTGTCCTGCCGCACCTACAACCGCCTGGAAAACGGCGTGCCGGTGATCGACATCGACGTGCGCACCCAGAAGTTCGTGCTCAACGGCGTGGACATCCTCGGCGATGCCCGCCGCGCGGTACTGATGCCGTAAGCCGCCCCTCGCAGCCAACCGATCCCCTGTGGGAGCCAACCTGCTGACGATGAGGCCTGACGCCATCGCAGGCAGGCCCGCTCCCGCAGCGGGGCCGGGTCGGCGGCCATCAAGCAACACCCCCCTCAAGAATCACCAAGGAATTCATTCATGTCGTGGATGCCACCCCAGCATGACCTGCTGTCGCCGATCACCGGCGACGACGGTGCCGAGATCGCGCAGATCCAGCTCAAGCCGTTGTTCTACGCCGCCCAGAAAGAAGCGCTGGAGCGTGCCGGCGACGACGAGGACGATCAGTTCTACGAGCTGGCGCTGCTGGCCACCGGGCTGTCGGTCAAGGAACTCGACCAGCTCAAGCGCCCGGACTACGTGAGCATCGCCCAGTACGTGCACGAAATGTCGACCCAACCGGCGTCGCACTTTCTCGCCCAGGCCGAAGACGCCAGGCGTTCGGACGACCCGGACGAGGTGCAGCTGCTGCTGCCGCTCGCCGTGACCGGCCGCACCGTGACGTCGCTGAGCCTGGAAATGCCCGCGCTGCGCGCCACCAAAGTGATGAAGAAACTGAAGACGGCCAAGGAACGCGCCGAATTCATCACCGCCCACTGCACCGGCCTGATGATCCCCGATCTGGCCCACCTGAGCGTTCCGGACTGGACGCAGCTGCAGGTGCGCATCGACGATTTTTTAAACCAACCGGCGGCCTACTTTCGGAGCGCGACATCGAAGTGATCCTCGATGTCGTGCCGCTCATTTACCCGGTAAGTGAGGCGGAAATTCTGGAATGGGACGCCGAAAAGGCGTTGCGCCGCTACGACATAGCGATCACTCGCCTTGGCGTGAAACAGGAGTAGGGCGGCATGGCAGAAAACAGATATGCGCTCACCTACGCCGGTGAGGGCGGCAACACCGCAGGCGGATTGGCGGTGCCCGAGGGACTGGGCAAGCCGCTGCAGGACTTGAACCTGACGCTGGCCCTGGCGAGCGTGGACATCCGGCTGCTGACCCAGGAACAGATCAAGCTGCGTGAGCTGCTGGTCACCCAGCAATCGCTGTTCAAGGCAGGGGCTGCGGCCCCGGCGACGGCCCCTGAGCCGAAGTCGAAGCTCAAGGCCGAGATCGAGCAGCGTCCGCCGCCCAAAGGCCTTCAGTCGGCGATGGCCAACGAGACGGCGCTGGTCGAACTGAACCAGGTGCTGCGCCTGAGCAAGGAATCGCTTCAGGCCCTCTCGGAAAAGAACCTGGAAACCGCCAGCGACAAACGGGTCGCCCCCAGCGGGGCCACGGGTGCGGACTTGCTGCAGGTGCAGTTGGCCGCGCTCAGGTCCGGCATCAGCGACGGTTTGAAGGGCGATCAGAAGCGGGACGAACTGCAGACGTTCTCCGGCGATGCCGCCCTCAATGCGTCGGCGTTCAAGATCGACGTCAAGGCGGCCGGCGAGATGCTGGCCGGCTGGCGCACCTCGTTGAAGCTCGACCGGTTGCAGAGCCAGGACCTGGCCGACGCGACCAGCCATCTGGGCAACAGCGGCCTGAACGTCAAGGCCGCCGACATCGGCGCTGTCGTTCAGAGTGCCGGCGAGAGCGCGAAAGCTGCGGGCATGACCCCCGAGCAAGTGGCCGCATTGGCGGCCGCGTTCCTCAACAGCGGCGCCGGCAAGGCCGACGCCGGGGCGGCGCTGAAGAGCTTCACAGCGACGTTGGGCAAGGGCGAATCCGCGTCCTCGGCGCAACGCGAAGCCTGGGCGCAGATGGGCCTGAACCCTGAGTCGCTGGCCCGCGGCATGAGCAGCGATGCGCCGCAGACGATCAAGCTGGTGCTTGAAGAACTCAAGAAACAACCTGAAGAGAAACAGGCTGCACTGACCAAGACGCTGTTCGGCAACAACGATGCGCTGCTAGAGCTGCTGAAGAAGCCGGAGGATGTCAGCACAGCCTTCAGGCTGGTGGCCGACAAATCTCAGTACGCGACCTCCAAACGCGGCGAGGGCGCAGGATCGGCGGCCGAGACCGCCGAAGCCTACGGCAACACCTCCCAGGGGCGCTGGAATGCGCTGGACGCGAGCCTCAACCGGCTGTCCACGTCCGTCGGCACGGCGCTGGCGCCGGTGACCGATGGCGTTGCCGTGGGGCTCACGGCGCTGGTCAACGGGCTGAGCGCAGCGGCCGAGACGTTCCCGTTCGTCACGGCGGCGCTGACGTTGCTGGGGGTGGCCGCCACGCCGTTCGTGGCCGGTGCGCTGAAGACCGGCGTGTCCTCGGTGCTCGATGCGGTCCACGCGAGGCTGCTGCGCCTGGCGGCGGCGCGTTTGCCGCCCGGCATCGGCGACATGATCACCGGTGACGATGAGGGTGACGGCGGGCGCAAAAAGAAACGCTCCGGCCGCAAACCGGGCCAAGGCAAGGGGTCAAAGGCTGCCGCCAAGCCCGCCCAGCCTCGGGCGGGCGCCGTGCGCCAAAGCCCGCTTGCCCGTCTGCGCAGTGCGGCGCTCAAGGTCATGCCGTCGATCAGGGGCGCCGCCGCCCGCGTCATGCCCGCGCTGCGCAGTGCCGGGGCCAAGGTCATGCCGCTGATGGCCAGGGCGGTGCCCTTCGTCAGCAAGGCCGCGACGCCGCTGATGCTGGCCGGTGCGGCCTACAAAGGCCTCAAAGGCTGGCGTGAAGGCGACAGCCAGGCGGTGGGCGGGGCGGTCGGTCAACTGGCGGGCACGGCCATCGGCGCCGTCGCCGGCTCGTTCCTGCTGCCGGGCCTCGGCACGGCTTTCGGAGTGTCCATCGGCTCGTCCGTCGGCACGGCCATCGGTGGCTTGCTCGGCGGAGGTCTGGGGGCCCTGCTGGGAGATAAATTGGCCGCCCCGACGGTCGACAAACTCGCGCCGCCGGCAGACGTCGCCAAGAACCTCGTCAACGCCCCGAGCCAGACCCAGCAGGTCACCTTTTCGCCGTCGATCCAGGTCACGTGCCCGGCACCGGACACGGCCGAGCAGATCCGCACGATCATCGGGCAGCAACTGAGCGGGCAGTTCCTTGGCCAGTTCATGCCGTTGCTGACTAACAACCCTCTCGCCACCCGCCGCGATGCGGCCCTGACCGATGGAGTCGCCGGATGAAGCATCAAATGGCACTGGGCAGTTTCATCTTCGGCCTATCGCGCCAGTTCGCCTACAGCTCTCTGGGGCGCAAGTCGGACGGCGGCTGGACGGAGCTGCCGATCCTCACCAGCAAGCCCAAGTCCAGCCAGACCGGCCAGAAGCCGGAAACCCTGACCATCACCGGCAAGTCGATGCAGGCCGTCGCGATGGAGCGGCTCGACGAACTGCGGGCCTTGCAGGCGCTGCGAATCCCGCTGCCGCTGATCGACGGCATCGGCCGCAATTGGGGCCTGTGGCGGATCAACAACATCCAGGAAACCCAGAGCCAGGTCATCGACGACGGCACGGCGATGGTCGTCGACTGGACCCTCGAACTGGCGGAGTTCAACCATGCGTAAGGTACGGAGCGTGGCCGGCGATTCGGTCAACCTGCTGCTCTACCGCGAGGCGGGCCGCAGCGACGATCAGGCCGAAGAGGCCTTGTGGGCGCTCAATCCGACGCTGGCCGAGCAGGGCCCCGTCCTGCCGGCGGGCGTCTGGGTGACGCTGCCCGAACTCGACACCAAACCCGCTGCGGTCAAACCGGTCACGGCCTGGGATTAAGGAGGCGGCATGGCATTGGGATTCACGCCGTCGGTCGAGATCTACGGGGCCAACGCGGCCCTGCTCAACCAACGCCTGATCAGTTGGGAACACATCGACGCCGCCGGGCTTGAGTCCGACCAGCTGACGCTGGTGCTCGACCTGGAAGGCCTCGCCGGTTTGCCGTCCCTGGGCGGTAACATCGGCCTGCGGGTGGGCTATCTGGAGTCCGGGCTGGTCGACAAGGGCCAGTTCAAGGTCACCCGCCTCACGCCGACCCTGTTTCCGCTGCGCCTCACGCTGGTCGCCACGGCGGCGCCGTTCAGCGCCAAGGACGAGACCGGCTTCAAGCAGCGGCGCACGGCCAGCCACGGCCCGACCACCCTCGGCGCGCTGTTTCGCGAGCTGGTGTCGCGGCACGGGTTTTCGCCGCGGGTCGATCCGGCCCTGGCGATGATCCGGATCGCCCACGTCGACCAGTCGAACGAGACCGACATGGGTTTCATCACGCGGCTGGCCGGCAAATACAAGGTGATCGCCAAACCGGTGAACGAGCTCTATGTGCTGGCGCGGCGGGGGCAGGTCAAGTCCCTGTCCGGCAAGGTGTTGCCGGACGTCCGGCTGTCGGTGACAAGCGACAACCGCCCCGGCGACCACGCCTTCATCAGCGCCGTCCTGGAGGAGACCGCCCGCACGCAGAACCAGGGCTGCAAGACCACGTTCTGGGATGCCGCCGCCTGCGTGATGCGGGAGGTCAAGACCGGCCTTGCGCCGTACAAGACCCTGCGCCAGACCCAGCCCAGCGAAGAAGAGGCCAAGGCCGTCGGCGAAGGCGAGGTGCGCAAGATGCTGCGGGAGAAATACAAGCTGAAGGTCACCTGTCCGGGCGACCCGATGCTGTCCGCCGAAGGCTTGCTGGTGCTGGATGACACCTGGCCTGACTTCATGCGCGGACGCTGGTCGATCGACAAGGTCACCGCCAGCGGCAAGCGCGAAGAGAGTTACCGCTGCCTCATCGAGGCGAGCGGCCTGGACCCCAAGGCCGACGCCAACGCCTGATTCTGCATCCCCTGCCGGAGCGAGCCCGCTCGCGACAGCGACGGTGCGCTCGACATCGATTTCCCCTGTGGCGCCGCCCTCGCGAACAGGCTCGCTCCTACAGGGATCTGCAGTGTTCTGCAGATCCTCATCCCCCCGACTCTGGAACGCACCCATGAAGATCACCCCGATCCTCACGCAGCTGCGTGAGCAATGCCCCGGCCTCGCCAACCATGTGGCGGCCGGGGGCGACCTCAACGATCCGAACCTGCCGCTGCCGTCGGCCTGGGTCACGCCGCAGGCCGACCAGGCCGGCGCCAGCACCGCGCAGAACGCCGCACGGCAACCGGTCCGCGACCGCTTCGACGTCGTCCTCGCGCTTGACGCCACGGACGCCGCAAAAGCGCTGGACCGGCTGCACGAACTGCGCGCCGAACTGTGGCGCGCACTGGTGGGCTTCAAGCCCGGCAGCGACTACAGCGCCATCGCCTACGACGGCGGTGAACTGGTTTCGATCAACGGCAGCCGCGTCCTGTACCGGCTGCGCTTCTTTGCCGAGTTCCAGCTCGGCCGCAATCTGCCGAGTCAGCCTGCGGAGAGTTGGCACGAACGCGAACTGGACGGCTTGTCGTCCTTCACCGGGGTCACCGTGCGGGTCGATGCCATCGACCCGGCCGACCCCAACCTCAAACGCCCGGGGCCCGACGGGCGCCTGGAAATGACTTTCTCTGGAGACGTAACCCCATGAGCAATCGCATCACCGTGCTGCCGGCCGCCGGCCGTGCCGTGCCTGACCCGGAAGCGGGCGACCTGCTGCCCCTCGAAGGCCGTGAAGTGCCGGACAGCGCCTGGTGGCGCCGGCGTCTGGCCGACGGCGATATCACCATCAAAACCGCAAAAGCGGCTAAACCACAGGGAGCCAAATAATGGCGATCGGATTCAGCAACATCCCCGCGGACATTCGTGTACCGCTGTTCTATGCCGAAATGGACAACTCGGCCGCCAATAGCGCGACGTCGGCCATGCGCCGCCTGATCGTGGCCCAGGTCAACGACAACATCGCCGCGGCCGACGTCGGCAAGCTGGTGCTGGTGTCCAGCGTGGCGCTGGCCAAGAGCATCGGCGGCCAAGGCTCGATGCTGGCCTCGATGTACGAGACCTTTCGCAAGACCGACCCGGTCGGCGAGATCTGGTGCCTGCCGCTGCACAGCACCGACGGCAGCATCGCCAAGGGCGTGCTGACCCTGACCGGCACCGCCACCCAGGCCGGCCAGCTCAACCTGTACGTCGGCGGTGTGCGTGTGCAGGCCACCGTGGTCAACGGCGCCACCGCCGCACAGGCCGCCACGGCCCTGGTGCAGAAGATCAACGCCAGCGCCGACCTGCCGGTGAGCGCGGCCGCCGCCGAAGGCGTGATCACCCTGAGCGCCAAGTGGACCGGCGCCAGCGGCAACGACATCAGCCTGCAGTTCAACCGCCTGGGCAAGAGCAACGGCGAAGAGACCCCGGCCGGCCTGACCGTCGCGGTCACCACCGTGATGGGCGGCGGCACCGGCGTGCCGGACCAGGTCGCGGCGGTCGCCGCACTGGGCGACGAGCCGTTCGAGTTCATCTGCCTGCCGTGGTCGGACCTGGCCACCCTCAACACCTGGCAAGCGGTGATGGACGACAGCACCGGCCGCTGGTCCTGGGCCAAGCAGCTGTTCGGCCACGTGTACAGCGCCAAGCGCGGCACCGTCGGCACCCTGGTGGCGGCCGGTCAGGCCCGCAACGACCAGCACATGACCATCCAGGCGCTGGAGCCGGGCGTTCCGCAGCCGGTCTGGGTGCAGGCCGCCGCACTGGCCGCGCGCACCTCGGTGTTCATCTCCGCCGACGCCAGCCGTCCGACCCAGAGCGGCAGCCTGCCGGGCCTGGATCCGGCACCGGCCAGCGAGCGCTTCACCCTGACCGAACGTCAGTCGCTGCTCAACTACGGCATCGCCACCGCCTACTACGAAGGCGGCTACGTGCGCATCCAGCGTTCGATCACCACCTACCAGAAGAACGCGTTCGGCCAGGCCGACAACTCCTACCTGGACAGCGAGACCATGCACCAGTCGGCGTACATCGTGCGTCGCCTGCAAAGCGTGATCACTAGCAAGTACGGCCGCCACAAACTGGCTTCAGACGGCACCCGCTTCGGCGCCGGCCAGCCGATCGTCACCCCGGCGACCATCCGCGGCGAGCTGATCGCCCAGTACGCCAAGCTGGAACTGGAAGGCCATGTGGAAAACGCCGAACTGTTCGCCGAGCACCTGATCGTCGAGCGCGACGTGAAGGACCCGAGCCGCGTGAACGTGCTGTTCCCGCCGGACTACATCAACGGCCTGCGCGTGTTCGCGCTGCTCAACCAATTCCGTCTGCAGTACGACGACGCCGCCTGAGCGGCCCGTTCGAGTCTGTGAATCCAGCCCACCCCGCGTGGGCTTTTTTTTGAAGGGAGTAACACCATGGGTCAACTGATTGCAGGCACCTGCTACGTCAAAGTGGACGGCGCGCAACTGACCATCAACGGCGGCTGCGAAGCCCCGCTGATGGCCGTCAAGCGCGAGACCGTCGTGCCGGGCTTCTACAAGGAAACCGACATCGCGCCGTCGTTCAAGGTGACCGCGCTGCACACCGCCGACTTCCCGCTGAAGAAGCTGGTCGAAGGCACCGACATCACCGTCACCTGCGAATTCAGCAACGGCAAGGTCTACGTGCTGGCCGGCGCCTACCTGGTCGAAGAGCCGGTCTCCAAGGGCGATGACGCCACCATCGAACTGAAGTTCGAAGGCATCAAGGGGACCTGGCAATGAGCGGCGCCGTGAAGCTTC
>NZ_JBIVHR010000097.1:0-20643 GCF_044749305.1 Pseudomonas sp. NPDC089534
CCTCACAGCGCTTACACACCCGACCTATCAACGTCGTAGTCTTCGACGGCCCTTCGCCAACGCTCGCTCAAGGCCATCGAAGACACCAAGTTCGTGCCGGCCTGGGGCCAGGCGCGCCTGCATTCGATGATCGCCAACCGTCCGGACTGGTGCATCTCCCGTCAGCGCAACTGGGGCGTGCCGATCCCGTTCTTCCTGAACAAGGAAAGCGGCGAACTGCACCCGCGCACCGTCGAGCTGATGGAAGAGGTCGCCAAGCGCGTCGAGTCCGAAGGCATCGACGCCTGGTTCAAGCTGGACGCCGCCGAACTGCTGGGCGATGAAGCGCCGCAGTACGACAAGATCAGCGACACCCTCGACGTCTGGTTCGACTCGGGCACCACCCACTGGCACGTGCTGCGCGGCTCGCACCCGATGGGCCACGAGACCGGCCCGCGCGCCGACCTGTACCTGGAAGGCTCCGACCAGCACCGCGGCTGGTTCCACTCGTCGCTGCTGACCGGCTGCGCCATCGACAACCACGCGCCGTACCGCGAGCTGCTGACCCACGGCTTCACCGTGGACGAGGCCGGCCGCAAGATGTCCAAGTCCCTGGGCAACGTGATCGCGCCGCAGAAGGTCAACGACACCCTGGGCGCCGACATCATGCGCCTGTGGGTGGCTTCGACCGACTACTCCGGCGAAATGGCGGTGTCCGAGCAGATCCTGCAGCGCAGCGCGGACGCCTACCGTCGTATCCGCAACACCGCGCGTTTCCTGCTCTCCAACTTGACCGGATTCAACCCGGCCACCGACCTGCTGCCGGCCGAAGACATGCTGGCGCTGGACCGCTGGGCGGTGGACCGCACGCTGCTGCTGCAGAACGAGCTGAAGGAAAGCTACGGCGAGTACCGTTTCTGGAACGTCTACTCCAAGATCCACAACTTCTGCGTGCAGGAGCTGGGCGGCTTCTACCTCGACATCATCAAGGACCGCCAGTACACCACCGGCGCCGACAGCAAGGCCCGCCGTTCGTGCCAGACCGCGCTGTTCCACATCTCCGAAGCGCTGGTGCGCTGGATCGCGCCGATCCTGGCGTTCACCGCCGACGAGCTGTGGCAGTACCTGCCGGGCGAGCGCAACGAATCGGTGATGCTCAACACCTGGTACGAAGGCCTCACCGAACTGCCGGAAGGCTTCGAGCTGGGCCGTGCCTATTGGGACCGCATCATGGAAGTGAAGGTCGCGGTCAACAAGGAAATGGAGATCCAGCGCGCGGCCAAGGCCGTCGGCGGCAACCTCCAGGCCGAGGTGACCCTGTTCGCCGAGGAGGCCCTGAGCGCCGACCTGGCCAAGCTGAGCAACGAGCTGCGCTTCGTGCTGATCACCTCCACCGCTGCCGTCGCACCGTTCGTGCAGGCGCCGGCGGATGCGGTGGCCACCGAAGTCGGCGGCCTGAAGCTGAAGATCGTCAAGTCGAACCACACCAAGTGCGCCCGTTGCTGGCACTGCCGTGAAGACGTTGGCGTGAACCCGGAGCATCCGGAAATCTGCGGCCGTTGCGTGGACAACATCAGCGGCGCCGGCGAGGTCCGTCACTATGCCTAATGCCGCAGGCCGTTTCGGACGGCTGGGCTGGCTCTGGTTGAGCTTGCTGGTGCTGGTCATCGACCAGGCCAGCAAGTTCTACTTCGAAGGCAAGCTCGAAATGTTTCAGCAGATCGTGGTCATCCCCGACTACTTCAGCTGGACCCTGGCCTACAACACCGGCGCCGCGTTCAGCTTCCTGGCGGACAGCTCCGGCTGGCAGCGCTGGCTGTTCGCCCTGATCGCCATCGTGGTCAGTGCGGTGCTGGTGGTCTGGCTCAAGCGCCTGGGGCGCAACGAAACCTGGCTGGCCATCGCCCTGGCGCTGGTGCTGGGCGGTGCGCTGGGCAACCTGTACGACCGCATCGCCCTGGGCCATGTGATCGACTTCATCCTGGTGCACTGGCAGAACCGCTGGTACTTCCCGGCGTTCAACTTCGCCGACAGCGCCATCACCGTGGGTGCGGTGATGCTGGCACTGGACATGTTCAAATCCAAGAAAACCGAAGAGGCCGTTCATGACTGAACAGGTATCGGCCGTGCAACGCATCGGCCAGAACACCGAAGTCACCTTGCACTTCGCATTGCGCCTGGAGAACGGCGACACCGTCGACAGCACCTTCGACAAGGCCCCGGCGACCTTCAAGGTCGGCGACGGCAACCTGCTGCCGGGCTTCGAGGCCGCGCTGTTCGGCTTCAAGGGCGGCGACAAGCGCACCCTGACCATCGAGCCGGAAAACGCCTTCGGCCAGCAGAACCCGCAGAACGTGCAGGTCATTCCCCGTTCGCAGTTCACGGGCATGGAGCTGTCGCCCGGTCTGCTGGTGATCTTCAACGATGCGGCCAATACTGAATTGCCGGGCGTGGTGAAGGAGTTCGACGACGCGCAGGTGACCGTCGACTTCAACCACCCGCTGGCCGGCAAGACGCTGACCTTTGACGTGGAAATCATTTCCGTCAAGGCGCTCTGAGTCATCGGGCAGTCACCCTGCGGGAGCGGGCAGGCTCGCTCCCGGCGTGTTCTTCCTCATTCGAAGGGGACTTTCCCCTCTGAATGGTTTTTACTGTATTCGCAATTTCTTGCGCGCAAGGCACGAGGCACAGCATGCAAATCAAACTCGCCAACCCCCGTGGCTTCTGCGCCGGCGTGGACCGGGCGATCGAAATCGTCAACCGCGCCCTGGAAGTGTTCGGGCCGCCGATCTATGTGCGCCATGAAGTGGTGCACAACAAGTTCGTGGTCGAAGACTTGCGCAGCCGCGGCGCGATCTTCGTCGAGGAGCTGGATCAGGTGCCGGATGACGTCATCGTGATCTTCAGCGCCCACGGCGTCTCCCAGGCCGTGCGCAGCGAAGCCGCCGGCCGTGGCCTCAAGGTGTTCGACGCCACGTGCCCGCTGGTGACCAAGGTGCACATCGAAGTGGCGAAGTACAGCCGCGACGGGCGCGAATGCATTCTGATCGGCCATGCCGGCCACCCGGAAGTGGAAGGCACCATGGGCCAGTACGACGCCAGCAACGGCGGCGCGATCTACCTCGTCGAGGACGAGCAGGACGTCGCCGAACTGCAGGTGCAAAACCCGGACAGGCTGGCCTTCGTCACCCAGACCACGTTGTCCATGGATGACACCAGCCGCGTCATCGACGCCTTGCGCACCCGGTTTCCGGCCATCGGCGGCCCGCGCAAGGACGACATCTGCTACGCCACGCAGAACCGTCAGGACGCGGTCAAGCAATTGGCCGACGAGTGCGATGTGGTGCTGGTGGTCGGCAGCCCGAACAGCTCCAACTCCAACCGCCTGCGCGAGCTGGCCGAACGGATGGCCACCCCGGCCTACCTGATCGACGGCGCCGAAGACCTGCAGAAGGCCTGGTTCGAAGGCGTCGAGCGCATCGGCATCACCGCCGGCGCCTCCGCCCCGGAAGTGCTGGTGCGCGGCGTGATCCAGCAGTTGCAGGCCTGGGGCGCCACCGGCGCCGACGAGTTGGCCGGGCGTGAGGAGAACATCACGTTCTCGATGCCGAAAGAGCTGCGCGTCCGTTCGATCTGATCCCCTGCGCCTTGCCGCATAGCGCCTGTTCGGCCTTTTCGCCGGCCAGGCGCACGCGGCCGCTCGCCGCCAGCACGATCTGCCACTGGCTGACCGGTTCCCGGGCCGAGCAGATGTGCAGTTTCCCCGCCTGAAACGACCGTCCGGGCATCAGCGGCTGGCCCAGGCCGCTGAACCGCACATAGCGGCTGACCCACCAATTGCCGACGACCGGCACTTTCCCGTCGCTTGCATGCTCGACCAGCAGCGGATTGTCGCTGTCTTCCGGCCCCTTGCCGCTGATGTCCAGAATGATCCGCCAGCCCCGGCCCCAATCGCCGTCGATGCCATGGATCACCACGCTCCGGTTGTGCGTGATGGCCAGCGTGCGGGCGTTGCGGATGCCTTCGAGCAGCGAGCGTGCCGCCTGTTCCTGGCGGCTGGACTCCGTGAGCGCGGCGAACGCCGGGCCGACCAGCGACAGAACAATTGCGCCGATTGCCAGTCCCATGAGCAGTTCGACCAGGCTCATGCCCCGTTGCGGCATTGCAGGTTGCGGCATGAAGGCTCCCTCCGTGGAGCAGGTGTGCGGCGCCTCCCGGCGTCGGACAGGGCAAATCGACCGACGCCGGCCGGCCGGATGTTCTAGCGTGTATCAGGTATAGCCGACGGCAACGGAGGGCACCGATGGATCTTCGTACAAAAGGTTTCACGCTGGTCGAGCTGCTGGTGGCGGTCGCGGTGTTCGTGATCCTGGTCACGATGGCGGTGCCGGCGTTCACCCGGTCGGTGCAGGGCAGCAAGGCCGACACCGAGGTCGGCGATCTGCAGCGGGCCCTCAACTACGCGAGGCTTGAAGCGATCGACCGCGGCGTGACCACCCGGATCCGGCCGACCGCCGGCGGCAGCGTCTGGACCGGCGAGCTGTCGGTCTACGACAGCACCGGCACGCCGGCCAATGTATTGCGGGTTGTTCCAGCGATGAGCAGCGGGGCGACTCTGACGCTAACCTCAGGAGTGAGCGCACTGGATTTCAATAATCTGGGCGGTCTGGCGGCGCCGTCGACGGCGGTGGTCATCAGTTATTCGCTGGGAACGCAAAGCAGGACGCTGAACGTGTGTCTGAACGGACGAATCCAACTGGGTGGAAGCTGCGGATGAGGGCAGGGAGCAAAAGTGCACAGGAGGGCATGACGCTGATCGAGGTACTGGTCGCGTTGCTGATTCTGACGGTCGGGTTGCTGGGGGCGGCGGCGGTTCAGCTCAATGCGCTGAAATACACCGACAGCTCGCGGATGGCCAGCCAGGCCAGTTTCATCGCCTACGACATGATGGACCGGATCCGCGCCAATTCCGCGGCCGACTACACCGTCTCGCCGCCCGCCTCGGGCAACCTGAGCGTGGCCCGGGATCAGGACCTCTACGATTTCACCACCAACATCACCAGTTTCGGCGGGCCGACCGCCACCGGCACCATTACGCTCAACCAGCGGGTGTACACCATCACCATCACCTGGAGCGACGCCCGGGCCGCCAACGCAGCGACCGCCCAGCGCAGCTTCGTGCTGACCAGCCGCGCCGCCGTCGATCCGGTGGCCACGCCATGAACCGCCGCAACCGAGGGTTCGGCCTGATCGAGCTGCTGGTCGCCCTGGCGCTGGGGCTGATCGTGGTGCTGGGCGTGGTGCAGATCTTCATCGCCGCGAAAAACACCTATGCCAGCCAGAACAGCGCCGCCGCCATGCAGGAGGATGCGCGCTTCGTGCTGAGCAAGATGATCCAGGAGATCCGCATGGTCGGGATGTTCGGCTGCCTGGGCACGATCACCGACTCCAGTTCCGCCGGCGATTTCAACGCCAGCCAGGTCACGCCGATCAACTGGGACAACGCCAACCTCAAGCTGACCCTGGTCACCGCCGATGTCGGCGGCAGCGGCGGGACGCCGACCTGGACGGTGGTCTCCGATTGCCGCAACAGCGCCACGGCCTATACCGGCGTGCGGGCCGCAGCGTCCGGGCAGATCGCGTTCCCGATCCGTCGCCTGGTCTACAGCTTCAGCAACAACCAGATACTCATGGGCACCGGCAGCGGTACGCCGACCCAAGCGGCGCTGGTGAACAACGTCAGCGCCTTCAGCGTGATGTTCGGCCTGGCGGCGTCCGCCACGGATGTCGCGGCGTCCACCTACAGCAGCAACCCCAGCGATCCGGCCCGCATCCGCAGCGTGCGCCTGAGCCTGACCCTCACCGACCCGAACAACCGGGTGCGCAACCAAACCTTCAACGTGGTTGCCGCCTTGCGCAACCGGCTGCAGTGAGGGCCGGACGATGATGACGCCTCTGTTTCGTCCCCCGCAGGCGCAGCGCGGCATGGTGCTGCTGGTCAGCCTGGTGTTCCTGCTGCTGTTGACCCTGATCGGGCTGTCGTCGATGCAGAGCGCCAACCTCCAGGAAAAGATGGCCGGCAGCGTGAGCCTGCGCAACCAGTCGTTCCAGACCGCCGAGGCGGCGTTGCGCATCGGCGAAAGCGCGGTGCAACTGGACAGCTATTCGCTGGCGGTGTGCGCCACCACGGCCCAGTGCGCGCCGCCGGCGGAGTCCTCGACGGTCAGCGCGGCGGGGCTCAACGCCACGTCCGGGGTCACCTGGATCGCCGCCGGCAGCGGGTTCTACGGCGTGCAGAACATCGGCACCACCCTGACCGCCGTCAATGTGCCGAGCAACACCTCGGCGACGCTGTACCGGGTCACGGCCGTCGGCATCGCCGGCACTTCGCGCAGCGTGGTGGAGAGTGTCTATGCCAAGTACTGAACCGCGCCGGCCATGGCGCGCGTTGCTGGCGGGCCTGCTGCTCGGCGGGTATCTGGCGGCGCCGGCCTACGCTTTCACGCCGTCCGACTCGCCGCTGCTGAGCGCCGCGGCGGTGCCGCCGAACGTGATGTTGCTGATCGACGATTCGGGGAGCATGAACAGCATCATCTATGCGGCGGGATTCGACCCGACGGTGGACCGCACGCCGGCCCGGCAGTGCAACGCCTTCGCAGGCGTGTGCCTGAGTTCGACGGCGATCACCGGGGACTCGGTGTTCCTGTCGAGCCTGCCCACCTCGGGCTGCTCCGGCGGGGCCTACGCGTTCTACAACAACTCGCTGACGCCCCTGTGCCTGAAGCTGCCGGATCCGGTGGGCAGCGGCAACACGCGCTATTCGGGCGACTACATCTCATACATCGTCGGGCTGGCCAACGGCAGCAACCGCGACTTCACCACGGGCGCGATCCCCAACGACTACCGGATCAACGTCGCGCGCAACGTCTCCACCGCACTGGTCACCAGCAACCGCTCCCTGCGCATCGGCCTGGCGACGTTCAACCCGGCCACCAACAACAACCCCGGCAACGGCGGCTACATCGCCCGTTCGGTCAGCGACCTGTCGCCGGTGTCCGGCAGCGTCACCCAGGCCCAGGCCGACAGCAACTACAACGCCCTGATTTCCTCGATCAGCGGCTTGAGCGCCGTGGCCAACACGCCGCTGGCGGAAACCTATTACGAAATCACCCGTTACATGCGCGGCCTGGCGCCTTACTACAACAACACGCCGAACACCTACACCAGCCCGATCCAGTACCGCTGCCAGAAAAACTACGGGGTGGTGATCACCGACGGCCTGCCGACCTACGACCGCACCTTCCCGAACAACGATCCGCTGGGCGGCAACCGCTTGCCCAACTGGGACGGCGTCAACAACGACGGCGACAACCTCAACGGCGACGGCGAGGGCGATACGCTGTACCTGGACGACATCGCCAAGTTCGCCTTCGACATCGACATGCGCTCGACCGGCACCGACGCGGCGGGCAAGAGCTGGAACGCCACAGACTTCCCCAAACAGAACATGAACACCTACACCGTAGGCTTCACCGCCGCCAACGACATGCTGTCGGACGCCGCCGGCTACGGCCAGGGCAAGTACTACCAGGCCACCGACAGCGCCGGCCTCAACACCGCGCTGTCCGCGGCGTTGAGCGACATCACCTCCAAGGCCGGTTCCGGCGGCAGCGGCGTGACCAGCGGCAACACCCTGGCCAGCGGCACCAGCTACTTCCAGACCAGCTACGACCCCAAGGACTGGCGCGGCACCATCAAGTCCTTCGGGTTCACCTCGACCGGCGCCGTGAACACGTCGACGGTGCTGTGGAGCACCGACACAGCCATCGTCCCCAGCGCCACGGCACCGACCTACCAGTCGTGGAACACCACGACCAACGCCGCCGTCACCCTGGCCTTCGGCAACTTCTCGACCGCCCAACAGGCCGTGCTGGGCCAGGGCCTGCCCACCGGCATCAGCGGCAGCGATCTGGTGGAATGGAGCAAGGGCACCAACAAGGCCGGCCTGAAGGTGCGCAGCGTACTGTTGGGCGACATCATCAACTCGCCGCTGGCGCTGGCGTCGCCCTCGGAGAAAACCGCGTCCGACCTTTCGGGCGACACCTCCTACAGCACATACCTGACCACCAAGGCGGCGAACATGAACGCCAGCCTCGTGGTGAACGGCAACGACGGGTTCGTCAGCGTCATCAACTCGGCCAACGGCACCCGGCGCTACGCCTACATGCCGTCCAGCGTGCTGCCGTCGCTGCGGCTGATCGCCGATCCGACCTACATCAACGGCGTCGGCCACAAGTTTCTGGTGGACGGCCAGGTCGGCGTGTACGACGCGCAGTTCGGCACGGCGTGGAAAACCCTGGCCATCGGCGGCACCGGCGCCGGCGGCAAGACCTTCTACGGGCTGCAGCTGTACGACGCCTCGGCGGGCAACGTGATCAAGGGGCTGTGGGAAGTCAGCGCGCCGGCCACCGCCAGCGCGTCGAATGCGTTCAACGACCTGGGCTACGCCTATGCCCGTGCGGAGGTGGCGCGCCTGGCCGACGGCCGCTGGGCGGCGTTCATCGCCAACGGCTACGGCAGCAACTCCGGGGTGGCGGCGCTGTATGTGCTGGATGTGCGCGACGGCTCGCTGATCCGCAAGATCGTGATCGACGCCACCGAGACCACCAACGGTTTGTCGTCGGTCAAGCTCAAGGTCAACTCGCAGAACGTGGTGCAGGCCGCCTACGGCGGCGACCTGAAGGGGCGCCTGTGGAAGTTCGACCTGAGCGCCGCCTCCAGCGACAGCTGGGGCGTGGCGTTTTCCGGCAAGCCGCTGTTCACCACGGCGGGCGGGGCGACCCAGCCGATCACCGCGCAGCCGTTGTTGGCGGACAACTCGCTGGGCGGCAAGCAGGTCTTCGTCGGCACCGGCAAGTTCAACGAGACCGCCGACAAGACCAACAAGGACCTGCAGGCGTTCTATTCGGTGTGGGACGCCGACGGCGGGTCGGGACAACTGACGGTGAGCAGCCTGCAGGCCCAATCCATCACCGGGGTGTTCTCAGGCAGTTCAGGTCAGTTCGTCACCACCTCCCAGAACGACACGACGTATCCGGCGGAGAAAGGCTGGTATTTGCCGCTGGTGTACAACAACGTGCTGACCGGCGAACGGGTGATCAACCAGGCCAGCCTGGTGCTGGGGCGGATCGTGTTCACCACCGCCAGCGTCGACACCACCGACCCCTGTTCCAGCTTCGGGACGGGCAAACTCATCGAACTCGAGGCGTTCAGCGGTAAGATGCTCAACTACGCGGTGCTCGACACCAACGCCGACGGCGTGGTCGACACCAACGACACGATCTCCAGCGGCGTGGTGTTCAGCGGCGGCATTCCGACCCTGAACGCCATCGTCAACGGGGCGAGCCGCAAGGTCGTGAACGATTCCAGTGGCACCATCACCACGCTGGTGGAAAAATCCGGCGGCGGCAGCCGCCGCATCATGTGGCGGCAAATACAGTGAGCGAGAACCGAGGCATGCGCAGATCCAACCGAGGCTTCACCCTGATCGAAATCATGATCGTGATCGCGATCATCGGTATCGTCATCACCATCGGCTATCCGAGCCTCACCGAGTACGTGAAGAAGGGGCGCCGTGGCGAAGTGGTGTCGCTGATGTCGGAGCAGGCGCAGATCCTCGAACGGTTTTACTCGAAGAACAACGTCTACACCAACGTCACCGGCCTGAGCGCCGGCAACGACTTCTACACCCTCACGCCGACGATCACCGACCAGACCTTCCTGCTGACGGCGACGCGCAAGGCCGGCACGGCGATGGCCACCGACAAGTGCGGGGACTTCACCCTCACCAACACCGGCGTGAGAAGCATGAACAACGCGACCACCGGGCTGACCACCAAGGATTGCTGGGGCCGCTGAGCCGCTTTATCGGGGCGCCCTTTGCGCCCGCTGTCTTTTTAACGGTTGGATCTAAGATGACCAGGCAACAGCAAGTGGTGATTGTCGGTGGCGGGGTGATTGGCCTGCTCACCGCGTACAACCTCGCCTCCGAGGTGGGCAGCGTGGTGCTGCTGGACCGTTCGGACCTGGGGCGGGAATCCTCCTGGGCCGGCGGCGGCATCGTTTCCCCGCTTTATCCTTGGCGCTACAGCCCGGCGGTGACCGCCCTGGCGCATTGGTCGCAGGATTTTTATCCACAGCTGGGCGAGCGCCTGTTCGCCGCCACCGGCGTCGACCCTGAAGTGCACACCACCGGCCTGTACTGGCTGGATCTGGACGACGAGGCCGAGGCGCTGGCCTGGGCCGAACGGGAAGGGCGTCCGCTGCGGCCTGTGGATATCTCGGCGGCCCATGACGCGGTGCCGGCGCTGGGCGGCGGGTTCTCCCGGGCCGTCTACATGGAGGACGTGGCCAACGTGCGCAACCCGCGCCTGGTCAAATCGCTGAAGGCGGCGTTGCAGGCATTGCCGAACGTCAGCGTCCGCGAGCAGTGCGAAGTCGGCGGTTTCGTCCGCGAAGGGGGCCGGGTGGTCGGCGTAGAGACGCCTGCGGGCGTGATCCGGGGCGATCAGGTGGTGCTGACTGCCGGCGCCTGGAGCGGTGAGCTGCTCAAGACCCTGGGCCTGACGCTGCCGGTGGAGCCGGTCAAAGGCCAGATGATCCTCTACAAGTGCGCGGCGGATTTCCTGCCGAGCATGGTGCTGGCCAAGGGGCGCTATGCGATTCCGCGCCGCGACGGGCACATTCTGATCGGCAGCACGCTGGAGCATGAAGGGTTCGACAAGACGCCGACCGACGTGGCCTTGGCCAGCCTGAAGGCCTCGGCGGTGGAGTTGCTGCCGGCGCTGGCCGACGCCGAGGTGGTGGGGCATTGGGCCGGCCTGCGGCCGGGCTCGCCGGAAGGCGTTCCCTACATCGGCGCCGTGCCGGGCTTTGACGGGCTGTGGCTCAACTGCGGGCATTACCGCAACGGGCTGGTTCTGGCGCCGGCCTCGTGCCAACTGTTCGCCGATGTGATGCTGGGGCGGGCGCCGATCATCGATCCGGCGCCGTATGCGCCGCAGGGGCGGATCTAGCCGGAGCGGGCTGCGCCTGTCAGGCCGCCATCGTCGGATCGCCGCCCGGAGCAAGCCCGCACCGACAGGTTCCATGAACGACCGGGATAAGTGTCTTGGCTTTGCCCTGCGGAGCCCTCACTGACGCCATCGCCAGCAGGCTGGCTCCCACAGAGCACTTGGGTGAATGCAGAATCTGCGTCCACCGCAAAGCCATGTGGGGGCTGCCCCGGGCGGCGATCCGACGAAGGGGCCTCAGTCCAGGCCCAGCTTCTTGAGGCGGTAGCGCATCGAGCGGAACGACAGGTTCAGGCGCTGCGCCGCCGCCGTGCGGTTCCAGCGGGTTTCCTCAAGCGCCTGCAGGATCAGCTTGCGTTCGACGTTTTCCAGGTAGTCCTCCAGGTTGTCGATCTGCGTCAGGTCGGCGATGCCGCCCTCGGCCGCGCAGTTGCCTTCGCTCAGGCGCAGGTCGTCGGCTTCGATCATGCGGTTTTCGCACAGGGTGTACGCCCGTTCGAGGACGTTCTCCAGCTCCCGCACGTTGCCCGGGAAGCGGTAGTTCTTCAGGGCCTCGAGCGCTTGCGGATGCAGGCGCGCCGCCGGTTGGCCGGTGCTGCTGGCCAGGCGCTTGAGCATCTGGCCGGCCAGCGCTTCGATGTCGTCGCGCCGCTCGCGCAGGGACGGCACCCGCAGTTCGATCACGTTCAGCCGGTAATACAGGTCCTGGCGGAAACGCCCGGCGGCGACCTCGGCGTCCAGGTCCTTGTGCGTGGCGCAGAGGATGCGCACATCGACCACGGTTTCCTGCTGGCCGCCGACGCTGCGCACGGCCTTTTCCTGGATCGCCCGCAGCAGCTTGACCTGCATCGACAGCGGCAGGTCCGCCACCTCGTCGAGAAACAGCGTGCCGCCGTGGGCCGCCTGGAACAGGCCGGGCTTGTCTTCGACCGCGCCGCTGAAACTGCCTTTGCGATGGCCGAAGAACTCGCTTTCCATCAGTTCCGACGGAATCGCTCCGCAGTTGACCGGAACGAAGGGCTGGCCGGCCCGAGGTCCCTGTTCGTGGATCAGGCGCGCCACCAGCTCCTTGCCGCTGCCGGACTCGCCGCTGATGTACACCGGCGCCTGGCTGCGGGCGAGCTTGTCGATCTGCCGGCGCAGGTTGCGCATGGGCGGCGAGTCGCCCAGCAACCGCCGTTCGATCGATGTGACGCCGCCTGCCGCCGGCACGCGCAGGGCGCTGGCGACCAGTTCGCGCAGGCGCGCAAGGTCCACCGGTTTGGTGAGGAAGTCGAAGGCCCCGGCCTTCAGGGCGTTGATCGCGGTTTCCAGGCTGCCGTAGGCGGTGATCATCGCCACCGGCAGCTGTGGATAACGTTGCTGCAGGTGCTGCACCAGATCAAGCCCGGTGCCGTCGGGCAGGCGCATGTCCGTCAGGCACAGGTCGAAGGCCTCGCGGTGCAGCAGCGCCCGGGCTTCGCCCAGGCTGCGGGCGCTGAAGGTGTCGAGTTTCATCCGTCCCAGGGTGATTTCCAGGAGTTCGCGGATATCCGGTTCGTCGTCGACGATCAGGACTTTTTGCCGTGGGCTCGTAGTCAACTTTGTTTCCGTCCGTGAGCAAAGGTGATGCGAAAGCAGCCGCCGCCTTGGCGTGGTTTGAAGTCTAGGCGCGCTTGATTGCTTTCGCACAGCTCACGGGACAGATAGAGCCCAAGGCCGGTGCCCTGGCTGCTGGTGGTGAAGAACGGTTCGAACAGGTGCGCCTGCTGGTCGGGCGCCACGCCCGGGCCGTTGTCCTGCACGTGCAGCACGGCCTGGCGGGTTTCGGGGTCGAGGGACAGTTCCAGCCAGACTTCGGCCTGCTCGTGCAGCGCGCCGCTGTGGCGCCAGCCGTTGCGCACCAGGTTGTCGAGGACCTGGGTCAGCTGGTCGGGATCCATCAGGGTGCGGAAGTCGCCGGCGCCGATGTGCAAGTGCAGTGACTGACGGGCGGTCACCTGCTCGCGGGCCTCGGCGGCGAAGCGCTCCAGCCAGGGCTTGAGATCCAGCCGTTGCGGCGCGCTCTGCTGGCGGCGGGACAGTTGCAGGACGTTTTCGATGACTCGGTTCATGCGCTGGGAGTGGTCTTGGATGATCTGCGTCAGACGCCGGTCCGCGCCGTCGAGTTCCTCGGACTCCTGCAGCAACTGCGCCGCATGGCTGATGGCGCCCAGCGGATTGCGGATTTCGTGGGCGATGCCGGCGGTCAGGCGCCCGAGCGCGGCCAGCTTCAACTGCTGGGCCTGCTGGGCGATCTGCGCGAGGTCTTCGAGAAACACCAGGGTCTGGCGCTCCGGGCTCTGTTCGAGGGCGATGAAGCTCGGCTGCAGCGCCGGGCCGGAACCCGGCATCTTCAGGCTCTGGGGGCGCAGGCTGGGATTGCTCAGCCACAGTTGCAGGCGTTCGACCAGCATCGGCGCGCAGTCGTCGATCAGGCGCCCTTCAAGTGACGGGTGGTTCAGCAGGGCCTTGGCGCTGTGGTTGGCCAACTGCACCCGGCGCTGCCCGTCGAGCACGAGAATGCCGGTGCGCATGCGTTGCAGGATCAGGGCGTTGAGCGCTTCGAGACCGACGACTTCGCTGGCGCGCTGTTCGGCCAGGTGCTCACTGACCTCCAGGCGCCGCATCAGCCCTTGCACCAGCATCGAGGCCGCGAAGCACAGGGCGCCGAGGGTGCCGGCCTGCAGGTAGTCGTTGGGGCTCAGGGGATGGCTGAGGCTCAGCAGGAAGCTCAGGGCCACGATGCCGAGGGCGCCGACGGCGGCGATCAGCAGGCCGATGCGCCGGCGCAGCAGGGTATTGCTGATGGCCACCGAGACGATCAGCAGGTTGCCCAGGGTGCTGGCCACGCCGCCGGCGGCGTAGAACAGGCCGCAGAGCAGCAGGACGTCGGTCAGCGCCAGGCCGAACAGCTGCGCCGGGCGGCGGATGTTTTCCAGGAACACCACCAGCAGGATGTTCAGCACCAGGTACAGCCAGCTGCCGCTGCGCAGCAGTTCGTCGTCGGCCGACGTCAGCAGGCGGTTGTCCATGTTGCTGGAAATCAGCAGCACCAGGGTGATGCCGACGCTCAGGCGATACAGGTGATAGAGGCGCAGCAGGCGCTGGGCCTGCTTGCCGGAGGCATTGGCGGCCTCAGCGACCACTGGATCCGGGGCCTTGCTCCAGGTGCGCCTGGCTGCAATACCATTGTTGTTCGAGGCTCAGTGCGCGGTCGCGGGGCAGGTGCACGCCGCAATGGGCGCAGCGCACCATCGGCGCGGCATCCTGCTCGCGTGGGGACGGGGTGGAGGAGGCGGGGGCCTTGAACTTGCGCCAGAGCCAGACGGCGGCGGCGATCAGGGCGATCCAGAACAGTAATCGAAGCATGATGGGCGGCTTTTCGGCTAATGATCCGGCAGTTTAGCCAAGGAGCCCGCCGGGCGCACAGCCCCGTGAAACGCGGCAACGAAAAAGGGAGATCCGAAGATCTCCCTTTCTTGTGCGGCCGGTGCGGCTCAGTCGAACAGACCGAAGGTCATGTAGCTGAAGATCGAGCGGTCGGACTCGGATTCCGGCTCTTCGATCACGTTGCCGTTTTCGTCCTTCGGCTTGAGCTCGTTCGGGATCGCGTCCTTCGCGTCCTGGAACTGCTTCTGCACGTCCTGGTTGGCGCGGGTCTCTCCCGGCGGCAGCGGCGGACGGGACTCGATCAGGCCGAGGGTGGCCTTGCTCAGCCACGAACGGTTGTCGGCTTCGGCCACCGACGGCACGAACTGACCGTCCACCAGGCTCGGGTGGTTCGGGTAGTTGAGCTTCAGGGTCTCGAGGCTGGAGGCCGCCAGCTCATCCAGGTGCAGGCGCTGGTAGGCTTCGGTCATCACCGCCAGGCCGTCGCCGACCGACGGGGTTTCCTGGAAGTTTTCCACCACGTAGCGGCCGCGGTTGGCGGCGGCGACGTAGGCCTGACGGGTCAGGTAGTAGTCGGCCACGTGGATCTCGTAGGCCGCCAGCAGGTTGCGCAGGTAGATCATGCGCTGCTTGGCGTCCGGCGCGTAGCGGCTGTTCGGGTAGCGGCTGGTCAGCTGGGCGAACTCGTTGTAGGAGTCGCGGGCGGCGCCCGGGTCACGCTTGGTCATGTCCAGCGGCAGGAAGCGCGCCAGCAGGCCGACGTCCTGGTCGAACGAGGTCAGGCCCTTGAGGTAGTAGGCGTAGTCGACGTTCGGGTGCTGCGGATGCAGGCGGATGAAGCGCTCGGCGGCGGACTTGGCGGCTTCCGGCTCGGCGTTCTTGTAGTTGGCATAGATGAGTTCAAGCTGTGCCTGATCGGCGTAGCGACCGAACGGATAGCGCGACTCCAGGGCCTTCAGCTTGGCGGTGGCGCTGGTGTAGCTGCTGTTGTCCAGGTCGTTCTGGGCCTGCTGGTACAGCTCGGCTTCGCTCAGGTTTTCGTCTACGACTTCCTTCGATGAGCAAGCGGCGGTCAATGCGAGGATGGCGATCAGCAGCAGGTGTTTCACTTGCATGGCGGCTTGCGTCCCTATGACGGCCGCTGTCTTGGGCGGGACCGTCCTGTTATGATGAGCGCCCCGTTGAAAAGCCTCGGGGCAAAAGAAGCCGTATTTAACCACAAGCGCGCAGCCGAAACCAAAGGCTGTGCCGACGCCCAGTCCGAGCATGTCCGATAAAATTGAACTTCGCGCAGAGGTGCCGTCCGAACTGGGCGGCCAACGCCTCGATCAAGTCGCCGCCCAACTCTTCGCCGAGCACTCGCGCTCGCGCCTTTCCGCCTGGATCAAAGACGGTCGCCTGACCGTGGACGGGGCGGTCATCCGTCCGCGCGACATCGTTCATGGCGGCGCGGTGCTGGAACTGACCGCCGAACAGGAAGCCCAGGGCGAGTGGGTGGCCCAGGACATCGAACTGGACATCGTCTACGAAGACGACGACATCCTGGTGATCAACAAGCCGGCGGGCCTGGTGGTGCACCCGGCCGCCGGCCACGCCGACGGCACGCTGCTCAACGCCCTGCTGCACCACGTGCCGGACATCGTCAACGTCCCGCGCGCCGGCATCGTGCACCGCCTGGACAAGGACACCACCGGCCTGATGGTGGTGGCCAAGACCATCCAGGCGCAGACCAAGCTGGTCGCCCAACTGCAGAGCCGCACCGTCAGCCGCATCTATGAATGCATCGTGATCGGCGTGGTGACCGCCGGCGGCAAGATCAACGCGCCGATCGGCCGCCACGGCCAGCAGCGCCAGCGCATGGCGGTGATGGAAGGCGGCAAGCCGGCCGTCAGCCACTACCGCGTGCTGGAGCGCTTCCGTTCCCACACCCACGTGCGGGTGAAGCTGGAGACCGGACGCACCCACCAGATCCGCGTGCACATGGCGCACATCAATTTCCCGCTGGTCGGCGACCCGGCCTACGGCGGCCGCTTCCGCATTCCGCCGGCCGCGAGCCAGACCATGGTCGAGTCCCTCAAGCATTTCCCGCGGCAGGCCCTGCATGCGCGGTTCCTTGAGCTGGAGCACCCGACCACCGGCGAGCGCATGAGCTGGGAATCGCCGCTGCCGGAAGACTTCGTCTGGCTGCTGACCCTGCTCAAGCAGGACCGCGAGGCGTTCGTCGGATGAACTGGCTGACGCCGGACTGGCCCGCGCCGGCCAGCGTCAAGGCCTGTGTCACCACCCGCGAGGGCGGTGTCAGCGAGGCGCCGTTCGACACGCTCAACCTGGGCGATCACGTCGATGACCGCCCGCAGGACGTCGCCGAGAACCGTCGGCGCCTCACCGACCGCTTTTCGATCAGGCCCGCCTGGCTGCAGCAGGTCCACGGCATCGCCGTGGCCCACGCCGACCCTGCCGTGGTGGCGACCGCCGACGCCAGTTGGACCGCCACGCCGGGCATCGCCTGCGCCGCGATGACGGCCGATTGCCTGCCGGCCCTGTTCTGCGACCGCGCGGGCACCCGCGTCGCCGCCGCCCATGCCGGGTGGCGCGGCCTGGCCGCCGGCGTGCTGGAAGCCACCCTCGACACCCTGGGCACCGCGCCTGAAGAGGTGTTGGTGTGGCTCGGTCCGGCCATCGGCCCGCAGGCCTTCGAAGTGGGCCCGGAAGTGCGGGAAGTCTTCGTCGATCAGTTGCCCGCCGCGGCGGCCGCTTTTGTCCCGAGCCAAAACGCCGGCAAGTTCATGGCCGACATCTATCTGCTGGCGCGCCTGCGCCTGGCCGAGCGGGGTGTCACGGCGGTGTACGGCGGCGGTTTCTGCACCGTCAGCGATCCGCGCTTCTTTTCTTATCGCCGCGCATCGCGCACCGGCCGCTTCGCCTCGTTGGTGTGGCTGGAGGCGTCCGGCGCCGCCGACTGACGGCGCCGGTTTCCGTCACGCCGCGTCGCACGACGCCGGCAACCGACCGCCAAACGGAAACGCGCCGGCCAGGCCGGGCACCCGCTAAGCTTGTCTGACCTGCATCAACCCCCTGACGCTTGAATCTTCCAGAATCGACCGCATCTATAGCGGTATCTGGCAGGTTTCTTCATTCAGGATGGTTTCCTAGATCCGACCTGCTCAAAAGGAAGGTGACCCCATGCGTATAGACCGTTTAACCAGCAAACTTCAGTTGGCCCTGTCCGATGCCCAATCCCTGGCCGTCGGCCTCGACCATCCGGGCATCGAGCCTGCGCACCTGATGCAGGCCATGCTCGAACAGCAGGGCGGCTCGATCAAGCCCCTGCTGATGCAGGTGGGCTTCGACGTCAACAGCCTGCGCAAAGAGCTGACCAAAGAGCTCGACCAACTGCCGAAAATCCAGAACCCGACCGGCGACGTCAACATGTCGCAGGACCTGGCGCGCCTGCTCAACCAGGCCGACCGCCTGGCCCAGCAGAAGGGCGACCAGTTCATCTCCAGCGAACTGGTGCTGCTCGCCGCCATGGACGAGAACAGCAAGCTGGGCAAGCTGCTGCTCGGCCAGGGCGTGAGCAAGAAGGCCCTGGAAAACGCGATCAACAACCTGCGCGGCGGCGAGGCGGTCAACGACGCCAACCACGAGGAGTCGCGCCAGGCCCTGGACAAGTACACCATCGACCTGACCAAGCGCGCCGAGGACGGCAAGCTTGACCCGGTGATCGGCCGTGACGACGAGATCCGCCGCACCATCCAGGTCCTGCAGCGCCGCACCAAGAACAACCCGGTGCTGATCGGCGAGCCTGGCGTGGGCAAGACCGCCATCGCCGAAGGCCTGGCCCAGCGGATCATCAACGGCGAAGTGCCGGACGGCCTGCGCGGCAAGCGTCTGCTGTCGCTGGACATGGGCGCGCTGATCGCCGGCGCCAAGTACCGCGGCGAATTCGAGGAGCGCCTCAAGGCGCTGCTCAACGAACTGTCCAAGCAGGAAGGGCAGATCATTCTGTTCATCGACGAACTGCACACCATGGTCGGCGCCGGCAAGGGCGAGGGCTCGATGGATGCCGGCAACATGCTCAAGCCGGCCCTGGCCCGCGGCGAGCTGCACTGCGTGGGCGCCACGACGCTCAACGAGTACCGCCAGTACATCGAGAAGGACGCGGCCCTTGAGCGGCGCTTCCAGAAGGTGCTGGTGGACGAGCCGAGCGAAGAGGACACCATCGCGATCCTGCGTGGCCTGAAGGAGCGCTACGAAGTGCACCACAAGGTGGCGATCACCGACGGCGCGATCATCGCGGCGGCGAAGCTCAGCCATCGCTACATCACCGACCGGCAACTGCCGGACAAGGCCATCGACCTGATCGACGAGGCCGCCAGCCGCATCCGCATGGAGATCGACTCCAAGCCGGAAGTGCTGGATCGCCTGGAGCGCCGCCTGATTCAGCTGAAGGTCGAATCCCAGGCGCTGAAGAAGGAAAGCGACGACGCGGCGAAGAAACGCCTGGAGAAGCTCCAGGAAGAAATCGACCGGCACGAGCGCGAGTATTCGGACCTGGAAGAGATCTGGAACTCGGAAAAGGCCGAGGTTCAGGGCTCGGCGCAGATTCAGCAGAAGATCGAACAGTCCCGCCAGGAACTGGAAGCGGCGCGGCGCAAGGGTGACCTCAACCGCATGGCCGAGCTGCAGTACGGGGTGATCCCGGACCTGGAGCGCAGCCTGCAGATGGTCGACCAGCACGGCAAGAGCGAGAACCAGCTGCTGCGCAGCAAGGTGACCGAAGAGGAAATCGCCGAGGTCGTGTCGAAGTGGACCGGCATCCCGGTGTCGAAAATGCTCGAAGGCGAGCGCGACAAGCTGATGAAGATGGAAAGCCTGCTGCATCAGCGCGTGATCGGCCAGGACGAGGCGGTGGTGGCGGTGGCCAACGCCGTGCGGCGTTCCCGCGCCGGGTTGGCGGATCCGAACCGGCCGAGCGGCTCGTTCATGTTCCTCGGCCCGACCGGGGTCGGCAAGACCGAGCTGTGCAAGGCGCTGGCCGAGTTCCTCTTCGACACCGAAGAGGCGATGGTGCGGATCGACATGTCCGAGTTCATGGAGAAGCATTCCGTGGCCCGGCTGATCGGTGCGCCGCCAGGCTACGTGGGCTACGAAGAAGGCGGTTACCTGACCGAAGCGGTGCGGCGCAAGCCGTACTCGGTGATCCTCCTGGACGAAGTCGAGAAGGCCCACCCGGACGTGTTCAACATCTTGCTGCAAGTGCTGGAGGACGGGCGCCTGACCGACAGCCACGGGCGCACGGTGGATTTTCGCAACACGGTGATCGTGATGACCTCCAACCTCGGCTCGATGCAGATCCAGGAGTTGGTGGGCGACCGCGAGGCCCAGCGTGCGGCGGTGATGGACGCGATTTCCACCCACTTCCGGCCGGAGTTCATCAACCGGGTCGACGAAGTGGTGATCTTCGAACCGTTGGCGCGGGATCAGATTGCCGGCATCACCGAGATCCAGCTGGGCCGCCTGCGCAGCCGTCTGGCCGAGCGCGAGCTGAAACTGGAGCTGAGCCCGGAGGCGATGGACAAGCTGATTGCCGTCGGCTACGACCCGGTCTATGGCGCACGTCCGCTGAAACGGGCGATCCAGCGCTGGATCGAGAACCCGCTGGCGCAGTTGATCCTGTCCGGACGCTTCATGCCGGGCGAAACGGCGACGGGCGTGGTGGAGAACGACGAGATCGCGTTCAGCTGACGCTCGGCGCCAAAAAAGAAGGCCTCGCCCACCGCGAGGCCTTTTTTTTCGCCAGGCTGTTGAACTCAAAGGAAAAGGCTTGTAAAGTGCGCCCCGCAGTCAGTCACCCGCAGGGCTTCAGCTCACTGAGTTGAAAACCGAAATAAGTTGCAAATCATTAACTTGAAAGCAATTTAGGGGGTTGACAGAGGTGTTCTAGGTTGTAGAATAGCGCGCCTCAGACACACGAACGCAGCGATGCGAACGGGTGGCGGAGGTGAGGCAAGCCTCACTGTTGTAACTTGAAATATGTAGTTCCGTGATAGCTCAGTCGGTAGAGCAAATGACTGTTAATCATTGGGTCCCAGGTTCGAGTCCTGGTCACGGAGCCAATTTCAAACCGGGGTATAGCGCAGTCCGGTAGCGCGCCTGCTTTGGGAGCAGGATGTCAGGA